>NZ_BRLB01000016.1 GCF_027923465.1 Vallitalea longa | reverse complement strand
TAAGTTTACCTTTCTAATGATAATCACCTCTGTCTTTAAAATACATGAGGTTTTATTATATACCATAATTAATAAATAGGACATAATCAATTGTGGTACACTAAGACATTATCATAAATCAATCATAAATAGCTACATAAGTATGAGCTTTATTTGACATTTAATGTAGTATATGGTAACCTGAAGTAAGATAGACGTCCGGACATATACTTAACTAAATAGCATATAGAAAAATATTAAACGTATATTTTGAAATTATAATTTCACATTGTATATTTCTCAAGTATATGTTTTTTTCATGTTAAGTAGGAAAGTTCTGTTTTCTATTTTCATTGAAATGTTTTATGAGTTTTATGCATACTTATCTAGGGGGTGGTTCCAATTAAGAAATTTATCATTTCATTTGTGGCTAAGTTAATTGGGAGAGGTTTGCAGGCAACAGTAAGAATGGACAACACGGCACGTCAAGAAATTACTAATTGGGAAGATGGATTTACAATTGTAATTGATACATATAAAAACGGACCAAAAGTTTGTTTTGTCAAGCAGGGTCATAGTTTATTGAAGAAGAAGTACGAAGATGGAATGGAAACTAATATTAGAATAATGTTCAAATCAACTAATGTAGTATTCAAGCTGTTCACAGGTCAATTGGGACTTGATAAGGCATATGCCCAGAATAGGATGATTGTAAAGGGAGATATATTCCAGACATTAAAAGTCGTTAGGATGTTCTATATCTGTGAATGTTACTTATTTCCAAAATTTATATGGAGCAAGATCATTAGCGAAAAGCCAAAATTGACATCAAACAGTTTTAGTGTATATATGGCTACTATATTCGGTTTGAAATAAAAGGGGGAATTTAATTGAATCCAGAGTATTTTGAGTATCAAAATCGTGCAAAGTTGCTTTCGGGAAAGGATGCCATTGACCATATATCTTATGAGTTGAATAACATGATGTGTAAAAAGCCATTGATTATTACAGATAAGATGCTTGTGAAATTTGGCCATGTCAAAATATTATTAAAAGCTTTAGAAGAAGGAGATATACGAAAACCCCTTATCTATGACGATGTACCGGCAGACTCAAGTGTTGAGGTATGCAATAACATTGCCAGTATATACAGAGAAAACCAATGCGATTGTTTAATAGCACTAGGTGGAGGTTCTGTTCTTGATACTTCAAAAGGAGTTAATTTAACACTTTCGTCGGGAGCAGATAACTTACTTGACATAATGGGATTGGGTGTGATACAGAGAAAAACTGTACCATCAATTATGATACCTACAACATCAGGTACAGGTTCGGAAGCTACTCTAGTTGCTGTTATAGCTAATAGATTGCAGAATGTGAAAATGGAATTTATATCTTATAATTTAGTTCCTGATGTTGCTATACTTGATCCTAGAATGACATTGACATTACCACCTAAGTTAACAGCAGCTACAGGTTTTGATGCTTTGGTTCATGCTATCGAAGCATATACATGCAAGCAGAAAAATCCGATAAGTGATGTATTTGCTATAAGAGCTATAAAATCCATATGTGAGAATTTAGTTGAAGGAGTAGAAAACGGTAAGAATGAAGATGCTAGAATGGCACTTGCCAATGCATCTTATATGGCAGGGACAGCTTTTTCTAATTCAATGGTAGGAATAGTTCATGCTATAGGTCATGCTCTAGGGGGAGTGTGCCACGTGCCACATGGTTATGCAATGTCTATATTACTTCCTTATTGTATGGAATATAACTATGAGGTTGTAGGTAATCTCTATGGTGAATTATTACAATATATTATTGGAATAGAAGAAACAGCCAAAGTACCTGTTAATGAACGTGGTAAAAGATATATTGAAGAAATTAAAAAGATGTTAACTAAGTTAAATGAAGTAGGAGATCTTCCTCTAAGATTAAGGGATGTAAAAGTTTCCAAAGATGATTTTGATAAAGTGATAGAGACTGCTATTAATGATGGTGCGGCTTTAGTTAATTATAAGAATGTTAGTAGAGAGGCTATTCGCTCTATATTGAACAAAGCTTATTAGGAGGTATTTATGGGAACTGAATTAGGTGGATACATGGGTAAAGTCTTACAGATTAATTTATCTAGTAGGGAAATAAGTGAGTATCCCTTTAGTGATGAAGATAGGGAGAAATATCTTGGCGGTAAAATTATGGCTGCTAAGATATTATATGATGAGCTAAAAGTTGGTATTGATGCTTTTGACCAAGATAATATTGTAGTTGTTTCTACCGGTCCAATGACAGGAACTAATGCACCTTCTTCTAGTAGATTCAATATATCAACTTTATCACCCCAAACAGGTTTTCTCACTTCATCCAATTGTGGTGGAAATTTTGGATTAATGTTAAAGAAATCAGGATATGATGCTATTGTATTAAGAGGGAAATGTAAGGAAAAGACATGGATAGAGATAACCGAAGAAGATGTCATATATCATGATGCTACGGAACTTTGGGGGCAAAGTACCACTGAAGTTCAAGAAAATCTCAACAAAAAGGCAGGTAAGATTGTTATAGGACCAGCTGGAGAAAATATGGTTATACATGCAGGTGTATTCAGTCAGGATAGAACAGCTGGAAGAGGTGGTGTGGGAGCCGTAATGGGATCCAAGAACATAAAAGCCATAACTGCTTATGGAAAATTGAAAGCATTGCCAGTTGAAAAAAATAGAGATGAATACAAAAAATATATCAAAAAATGGATTAAGATGATTAAGAAGCATCCATTAACTGGAAGTCAGCTTCCCAAATATGGAACTGCTGCATTACTGAAACCAATGCATAAACATCATATTTTAGCAACTAAAAATTTCAAGTATGGAACTTACGATGATTATGAAAAAGTATGTGGTGAGACTTTGGCGGAGAAGCATTTAATAAAAAACAAAGGTTGTATCACTTGCCCAATTCAATGTGGACGTATGGTAGAAGTTGATGGCAATGTGGTAAAAGGTCCTGAGCTTGAAACATTAAGCTTACTTACAGCAAATATTGAAAACAGTAACTTGGAACAAGTATTTAAATGGAATTATGAGCTAGACGAATTGGGAATGGATACTATAACTACAGCTGGTATCATAGCATTTGCCATGGAACTTAATGAAAAAGGACTGTGGGATAATGGTCTTGAATTCGGTAAGATAGATAATATATCAGAAATAATACATAAAATAGCTTATAAAGAAGGCATTGGGGAGGAATTGGCTAAAGGTGTCAAATGGCTTTCAGAAAAATATGGTGGTAAGGAGTATGCTATTCATTCAAAGGGTATGGAATTATCAGCATATACTCCAAGAGGAGCAGTAGGTCAAGGACTAGGTTATGCTGTATCTAATCGTGGAGGATGCCATCTTAATGCAGGATATATAGTCTTATTTGAGATATTTACCTTTAATATGAATCCTTTCTCAAAAGTCAACAAAGCTGAAATGACAATATTGAGTCAAAATCTAATGGAAGCTTGTTCAGCAGGGGGACAATGTCTGTTTTCATTGTATCCTATGGTTCCAGGTTTCGTAGTGAAGAATCCAACGTCACCAGTTGCAAAAGTGCTTAATTTCATATTGACTAGACATATAGCGGCAGCAGTTGTACAATGGCTTAATAAAATTAAACACATGGCTATTAAAGTTCCTATGATACCACATATAAAAGGTGTTGAATTAGTAACGGGAATGAAAATGGATTTTGGAAGATATAAAACAATTGGTGAGAGAGGATATAATCTTGAAAAATTAATGAATATAAAATTAGGATGGAAGCCTGATGATGATAGTTTGCCAGAAAGATTAACAGATGTTCCACAAGAAAAGGATAATGTTAAATCTAAAGTACCTCTTGAAGCTCTTAAGAAAAAATATTATAAGAGTAGAAGGTGGGATAAAGAGGGGATTCCTAAGAAACGGTTGTTGAATAAGTTAGGGTTATGATAAATTTAAAATTAAGTATGTAAAAGTTGAAAAGAAAAAAAGCTAAGCTGTATCATAATAATTAGGATACTGGATTTATTGGTCTACGTATTAAAATATTGTAATACAGCTTTTATTTATATTATATATTTCTATCATAGAAAGATATTTCTCTAGATCTATTGAGCTTTTTAAAATACTTGATTTATTCAGGTTACTATTATCTTCTAATCTAAATTCTGTATTTTAGTTCCTTGTGGATAATAGATCGTGAAATCTGATTCATTATAAAGTATGTCACTAGAATTATCTTTTTGTAGGTTTCTTATTATGTACATATCTGGTACGTTAAATATAATAATTTGATTGATAGGTGTTTTTTTGAATTCTAACTGATTGTTTTCATAGCTAATATCATAAGGCTTGTCTTTATATAAAGAATTGAACAAAAAGGTAGAATATATTTCTACATAGTCTTTATTCCATTCAACCAATTTACAATTACAATTATTATTATTAATATATAGTGGTTTTTCATTATTAATTTCATACTTCCCTTTAGAGGTTTTCAAATCATCACTAGCGATTGATATAAGTCCTGTTAATGTTCCTAATATTATTAATGATATTAAGAATAGGCCTAAAATTTTTTTCTTCATTTTTCTACCTCCCTAAATTTTATTGGAGTATAGGCGATTAACTGAAAAACTATAGTAGATATCCAAAATTTTATTAATATAAATAATACTGATGTATCATTAAAGTAAAACGTACTAATATTTATGAAAAATACATTTATACTTGTTATATTGAAATAGCCAAAAATAAGTATGGATATTATTATGCATGTTGTTATTTTGAATTTATAGAAAAAGACTGATATCAAATATACAAGCGATACAATACATGCCATTAAAGAAAATAAGATAATAAATCCTGATAAAAATGATTTGGGACTAACAGTGGGTATAAAATAATATACTTTAGTTACGCTACTACAAATCATACTAAAAACAAATTCAATAATTTCTAGAGCACATATAATTATCATTGCGATATATGAACCGATTACTATAAAGAAAAAATTACCCAGAGCATATATCTTTCTATTAAGTGGAAAAACAAATTTTCTATTAAATACTTGTTTGCTACAAGATATAAATATGCCAATACTAAATACAACAGTCATAAATATAAAACCTTGTTGAAGAAATCCGATATTCGTACATTGATAAACTTCATTATTTGTATTTAGATGAGTGAAAAGTGTTCCATTAATTAATATACCAATAGCAAAACTGATTATAATCCCTATTTTAGCGTTAGTTTTAAAATCCATCAATAGATTATATAAAATTCCAGTTAAAGAACGCTTAACTGATGATGTCATAAATCTCACCTTCCTTCGTATTACTTGTTAAGTATACACAAGTATCTTCTGAACTAATCTTATTGATTTCAACATTGTTTTCATTTAGATAATATATATCTTTTTTGGTTAAGTTGTTTTCTATACCTGCTGTAATACTATCACCTAATTCATTTTCAAATAAAGTTTTATGAGATTCTATAAAAGGTATAATAACTTTTCTTGCACCATTTAAACTTACACTATAATTTTGAATAACATCAATAGGTTCTTGCATTAAAAATTTTCCGTTCTTGATTATTATTATTTCTTCTAATAAATTTTCCAGTTCATGTAACATATGACTTGAAATTATAATAGTTCTTGGATTGTCCATAAAATCTTTTAACAATATATTATAAAATTCTTTTCTAACAGCAGCGTCAAGACCTAAAGTAGGCTCATCGAATAGGGTTAAGGACATACGACTACAGATTCCCATAATAAAATTAAATTGAGATTTCATACCTGTAGAAAGCTTTGCATATTTTAGTTTTATATCAAGATTAAAGTAATTAAATAGTTTTGTAGCTAGTTCGTTATCCCAGTTTGCATAGTAGATTTTTGATAATTTTATTATATCCTTTAGCTTCAATGAATGATGGAATCTCATATCTTCATTAATGAAGATTAGACGTGAAAGTACATTCATGTTATTGAAAATAGGTTCATCCCATAGAGTGATATCACCACTTGTGGGTCTTATATAACCAGCACATGTTTTCAATAATGTGGATTTACCAGCACCATTTCTACCTATTAATCCTATAATCCTATTTTCATCTATTGAAAAAGATACATCATCTAGTGCTAGCTTATTAGTGTATTTTTTAGTTAAATTTCTACAATTAATTATTGCCATCTAATATAACCTCCTCTTATCTAAAATGGAGTATGAATTTTATAAATCGATATTATCCATTTCCTTTTTTATTTCATTTTTACTTATACCTAATTTTTTAGCTTCTGACAGTAGACTTTTTAACATGGTTGAATAAAAAACTTTTTTTCGCTTTATTTGAATCATTTCTTTTGCCCCTTCTGAAACATGCATACCTAACCCTCTTTTCTTATATAAGATTCCTTCATTAACAAGTACATTAATTCCTTTGGCTGCTGTTGCAGGATTAATACAGAATTGTTTAGAAATCTGATATTGGGAATATGCTTGTTTATTTTCTTTTAATATTCCATTAAGGATATCATCTTCTATACCTTCTGCAATCTGAACATATATAGGTTTTATACTATCTTGAGATAATTTCATTAAATATTACCACCTCCGCACTACATTACTTATGTAATGCAGTATACTATTTATTGATTTAGTTGTCAATAGTATAGTATCAAAAACTTTTTCCCTTTTGTTTTTTTACTCTTTGTAGTATAATATTGAATTAATGAACGAGTACGCTATCGTATAACATTATATGAGAAATCAAATTACTAGAAAAGGTGATTAGAATGCCAATAAAAGTTGATAACGATTTACCTGCTAAGCAAGTTTTACGGAAAGAAAATATATTTGTAATGGATGAAGATAGAGCTATAAGACAGGACATACGTTCTTTGAAGATTGCCATACTTAATCTAATGCCATTAAAACAAGCTACAGAGACTCAGCTTTTAAGATTGCTTAGTAATACACCTTTGCAGGTGGAAATTACTCTATTGCATCCAGAATCATACGAGTCTAAGAATACTTCCAAAAAACATTTGCTAAGTTTCTATACTATCTTTAAGGAGATAAAACATAAAAAATTCGATGGTATGATAATAACTGGAGCACCTATAGAGAAAATGGATTTTGAACAAGTAGGATATTGGGATGAACTAAAAGAAATCATGGAATGGACTAAGACCAATGTTACATCCACTTTTCATATATGTTGGGGAGCTCAAGCAGGACTTTATTATCATTACGGAGTCAAAAAATATCTGTTACCAGATAAGATGTTTGGAGTTTTCAAACATAATGTTCTAAAACCTAATTATAAATTGCTTAGAGGATTTAATGATAGCTTTTTTGTTCCTCATTCAAGATTTACAGGAGTTAGAAAAGAAGATATCATTAATAACCCTAATTTGGAACTGCTATCCGAATCTAATGAAGCAGGTGTATATATCGTTATGTCCAAAGATGGAAAACAGATTTTTGTAACAGGACATTCAGAATATGACCCACTAACGCTTAAACAAGAATATTTTAGAGATAAAGAACGAGGAATAGATACGAAATTACCTAAGAACTATTTCCCTTATGATGATGAAAATCAATATCCTAGAGTTTGTTGGAGAGCGCATGCTCATCTTATATATTCTAACTGGTTGAATTATTATGTATATCAGCAAACACCATACCTTATGGATGAGATTGGTGAAGAAAGCTAGGTTTTACAGGGGTTACAGCGATTATTGAAACTCGCAAAGTATCGTAATTTATCGTAGCTTGTGGGGCCAAATTGGTGTCATTTGGTGTCAAATTGGTGTCGGAAGGTATTGAATTGGTGTCAAAAATTTTGATATATTTGATTAATAATTTAATGATATTGAACTTATAATGGTTATATAATTTATAGTGAAATTTGAAGTGAAAAACGAGAACTCTGGTAATTATCAGTTGCTCTCGTTTTTTTGATTTGGAAGAAAATTATTTAGAGTTACCAACATATTGGATAAGTAATCATGGTTTCAGTTTTTTGGTTATGATAAAGCTTGGTTTATATGTTTCTCGTACAAGTTATGTTAAGTGTCTATTATTACGGACTGTTAAGTAAAATAATAAATAACTTAATATCTAAAAGATATTTGGTAAGGAACACATAACAGTGTTGATAAATATTGGAATATGTTTTAAAATTATTATAACCAAGTTATAATAAGCGGATATAATCTTAAATTTGTTAGCTATAAGATATTTCTGTTTAAATATGATAAGATTATTACACCAAAAAAATGAGTTGATAGAATTGAAGATGAGAAAAGAGTGATGAATATATGAAGATAAATAAAAAAACTTCAATTATATGTATAATTATTTCAATAATTTTTGGTACACTTACTTTCATATTGCAGCAATGTAATGAATTAAGTTTAAGTATTGTAGCGAGTATATTTGCAAGCTTTATAGTATCTACAGTTGTTGCTTTAATCGGGTATTTCCATGAAAGAGAAAAAATTTTGAACGATATTAATGATAATATGCGTAGTTTATATATAAATTTGCTTGCTATAAAAGATATTATGGGTAAGATTGTTCCAGAAGTAGCAAGCATAACCGATTTAAGAGAACTAGATTACAATATTATTGAATCTCTAGCTTCCCTAAACATTGAGTTCATGCAAAAAATGGGATTAGAATATTACAATGGATTTTCTAAGAGTTCAAAGTTACCTGAAATTATTAATGAACTTATTAGTTTTAAAAAAGAGCAATATAAGTTGAAATACTTAGTCACCAACCTTTATAAGGATACACTTAATTATGAATTGAATGAATTTAAAATAAAAAATGTAAGATTACAAGGTACTAAAATTCCAACTGATTCTGTTAGCAATCAAACTGATTATAAAAATTTTATAAATATCAAAACAGCAAAGTTACACGAATATGTGGCTGGATTAATTATTCAGCTTAATAAATTAGCTGAGGAATTCAATAAATGTAATAGGTCAAAGTTAAAGTGGAGTGAATTTAAAGATGATTTACAACAAGAAACAAATTATTAGCAGATTTGATTAAAGCATAATACATACATACTCAATTTTAAATTTATACCAAGTCCTATTGACAGAGAGAAAACTTTCTTAATAGGACTTTTGTTATACCATAAAATATTTTATATGAAGGTACCCTCTTTTATTATTAAAATTAGTTTTTATATCTTCTTTCCATCTCTTTCAACAAAACATCCTTCAAATTCACAATCCAAAGCTTTAGCAATCTGTTCTAATTCATTAGTTGAAAAATTATCTCTCTTTAATTTATTAGCCAAATTTTGATTTGAAGTTCCTATTCTACGACTAAGTTCAACAATCGTAACATTCTTCCTCTTTAATAAAATACGGATTTTTTCACCCATAGTAAGTTTCATATTTATCACCTGCCTAAGTTTAATAATACACCAAAAAGTGTATATCATCAAATATAATTTGATGAAACTTTGCATTAATCAATTTGAAAGTGTATAATCAAACTATAAAGTTAATAACAGAAAGGAGTAAAACCATGAATAAAATTATTGCTATAGCATCACAAAAAGGTGGAGTAGGAAAAAGTACAACTTGTAGAAATTTAGCAACAATATTAGCTAGACAGGGATATAAAGTGCTATCGGTTGATTGCGATAATCAAGCCAGTATGACAGATTGTTTTGGAATTGAAAATCCAGAAAAATTAGATAGGACACTTTATCATCTTATGATTGATGTAATAAGTGATAACGACTTACCACCAAAAGAGAGTTATATCATTAAAAAAGAAGGAGTAGATATTATTCCAAGTAGCATTGAGCTATCGGCAGTAGAAATTAATTTAGTATCTACTATGAGTCGTGAATATGTACTCAAAACAATTATTGATAAAATTAAAAATGACTATGATTACATATTACTTGACTGCATGCCTTCACTTGGTTTAATGACAATAAATGTTCTTGCAACATGTGACAGTGTACTAATACCTGCTACACCTGAATATTTATCGGCTAAAGGATTAGAGCTATTATTAAAAACAATAGTAAAACTAAAAAAACGTATAAATTCCAAAATAGAATTTGAAGGAATACTTCTTACCATGTTTGAAGAAAGGACAAATTTATCTAAAAACATTCTTGAAATGATTAAAGCTTCATATGGTGAAAACATTAGGATATTTAAAAATAAAATACCTAAGTCAGTTAAAGTAGGAGAAGCAAATTTGCAAAGTATGAGCATTGTTGAGTATATGCCTGAAAACAAGGCGGCAATAGCTTATCAAAACTTTGCAAAGGAGTTGATTATAAATGGAGCAAAATACAAAAACAGATGTATTGAAAAAAGGTAAAGATGTCAATGAGGTAATAAATATTAAGTTGGATAATCTAGTTCCATTTAAAAATCATCCCTTCAAACTATATGAAGGTCAAAGATTAAAGGATATGGTTGATAGTGTTAGTAACTATGGAATTATTGTACCACTTGTTATAAGGAAAAAAGATAAAAGTTATGAAATACTAAGTGGTCATAATAGAGTTAAATCAGCTAAGATAATAGGACTATCAGAAGTACCTGCCATTATAAAGGATAACCTAACAGATGAAGAAGCGACATTGATAGTAACAGAAACTAACTTAATGCAGCGTTCATTTACTGATTTATCACATTCTGAAAGAGCAGCTGTTATATATACAAGACATAATGCTATGAAAGGACAAGGTGTAAGAAACGATTTAATCAATGAGATTGAGAAACTTTCTAAAGCACCAAATTTAGCTATTGATCAAACTTGTTGCCCACTGGGCAACAAGTTAAAAACTATTGACAAAATTGGTGATGAATATGGATTATCAGCAAGAACAGTTGCAAGATATTTAAGGATTAATAAATTAACAGTTCCACTTAAAGAAATGGTTAACCAAGGTAAAATTTCTATGAGAGCAGGAGTAGACTTATCATATTTATCTGAGGATAACCAAGAAATGGTAGAAGCAATAGTATCTGAAAACACTTTTAAAGTAGTTATGAAAAAAGCATCTATACTAAGAGCTTACGGTAAAAAAGATAAGCTAACATGGCATAAGGCAGTAGAAATCATAACAGGAAAGTATAACAATCAAGTTAAAAATCGAACAGGTATTAGGATACAGTCTAATATAATATCAAAATATTTCAATCCTGAACAAAACGAAAAAGATATAGAAAATATTATAGATAGAGCACTACAGTTATATTTTAACAGGATAAATGAAATTGAGGTTATAGAAGAAGAGGATGAAGAATTAACTTTATAATTCAGTTTAATAAATAGTGTGGATATATAGAAAAAGAAAATCTAGAAGGGAGTTTGCTAACCATGAGTAAAAAGAGATTACAATCATTTGAAGAAATGTTTGGAGAAGAAATATTAGACAATGAGTCAAGTGTAGAAGAAAGTATTACAGAAATTTCATTAAAGGATTTATTACCCTTTAAAAATCATCCATTTAAATTATACGAAGGTGAACGCTTGGACGACATGATTAAAAGTATTGAAGATTTAGGTGTTATTGTACCAGTTATAGTAAGACCAATAAATAATAATCAATATGAAATTCTCAGTGGACATAATCGTGTTAACGCAGCAAACATAGCAGGGCTTGAAAAAGTTCCTGCTGTAATAAAAGAAGATTTAACAGATGAAGAAGCTTTTCTAATTGTAACAGAGACGAATTTAATACAACGTTCATTTGCAGATTTATCACATTCAGAAAGAGCTTCGGTTATAGCATCAAGACATGAAGCTATGAAAAATCAAGGAGTAAGAAATGACCTCTTTAATGAAATTGAAAAGCTATTAGAAGCTGATGAAATAAAGGATTGTGAAACTTGTGCCCCAATGGGGAACAAGTTAAAAACTATAGATAAAGTAGGTAAAGAATATAATCTGTCTAAAAACTCTATTGCAAGATATCTAAGAATAGCGAAACTAATAAAACCATTCCAAGAATTAATGGACGAAAATCAAATATCTATTCGTGCAGGTGTAGATTTATCATATTTAAATAATGAAGAACAGTATCTAGTACATTCAGTAATATCAGAAATAGAAAATGCAAATATAGATATGAAAAAAGCAGCACTTATCCGTTCGGAAGCAAAAAAAGATGAACTAACTAAAGATACAGTATTAGATATTATTAAAGGCAAAGTTGAAAAGAAGAAAAAAGGAAGACCATCTCACTTTAAGTTAAAGAATAACATTGTAAGTAAATTTTTTACTAAGGAGCAAAAACCAAAAGAAATAGAAGATGTAATAGAAAAAGCGTTAACACTATATTTTCAACAAGAAAGAGATTAACAATATGGAAGGAGAATAAGTTAATGAGTAATATAAAACAATATGAGAATATATGTACATCATTAATTAAGTTATTAGAAGTTGATGAGCAAACAAGCAAAAAGATTTCAAACTACATATTAGATTATGGTGTAGAAAATTTTCTAAAGAATATTGAACTTATGGATTTTACAGTAGATATAACAAATAAACTTCTAGCTGTACAAGATATTTTAATGTATGTTCAAAATGCTACAGCAAGATATGGGGGATAAAATAATATGAAAAATAATAAACCATATACAAACAAATTTCTAAAAGGTTTAAAAACATTGACTGGTGTTTCATATAAGAAGATAGAAAACTATGCAAAAAATAATAATCCATTAAATATATTAGAACATCCTAAAACAGTCGATTTAAGTGAAAAGCAAATACAGAAAATAGGGTTATTAAATGAATTTTTAGCTTCATATAACTTACTTAAAAATCATGACCATGAAGATAAAATAAAATTTACTTCACCATATCAAGTAGCTAATTATTTTATTCCTCTTTTAAGTGGTATAAAAGATAAAGAAAAATTCATGGTGGCCTTTTTAGATAATGGTAATAACATAATTGAGACTCAAACTATTTCAGAAGGAACAGTTTCTAAAGCAGTTATATTCCCAAGAGAATTATTAAAAAAAGCAATGAACTGTGATTGTAGTTCTATGATATTAGCTCACAATCATCCTGGTGGTTCTACAATACCATCTAAAGAAGATATGACGTTAACACAAGGTTTAGTTAATATATTTACACCTCTTGATATAAGAATTCTTGATCATATAATTGTTGCTGGAACAAATTATACATCAATGGAACAAAAAGGTTTAATACCAGAAACATGTAATGGCAAAGCAAGTTACGAACCAATTAAAGTAGGAAAAAATATATCTGAAGAAAATCAGGAAGGATATGTTCAACAAGAAGTTTTTCAAGAAGAGGAGTGGGAATTGGAAATATAGATGGGGGTATTAAATGAGTAGAAGGTTAATACAAGTAAAAGAAATATATGATAATATAACAGCTAAAATAATTAGTAACAAAAAAGAATGGACAAGGTTTCTAACCTTTGCTTCTAGTTTCTATAAATACAATTTTGATAATGCAGTTCTAATATATGCACAAAGACCTGATGCCACGATGGTCGCTAAGATGGATCTTTGGAATAAGAGGATAGGGAGATATATCAATAAGGGAACTAAAAGTATAGCAGTATTCAATACGACAAAACCAGAGTTGAAATTAGAATATCTATTTGATATAAAAGATACAAATGGGGATAAACACACAATACCCACTGTATGGAAATTAGATGATACAATCAAATCTAAGTTAGTAAAGAGGCTAAATAATAAACATGATATAGAATATTATAAGTTAGAACATCAAATAGAAGCATTAACAAAACAGATAGTAGAAGAATCCTTAGAAGAATTTATGATGGATTTTAAATATGATATTGAGAACACATGGCTTGAAGAAATACCAGAAGAAAGTGTCAATATGTATTTCAAGCAAACCATATTAGAAAGCGTTGAATACATTGTTGCAAAAAGATGTGGTTTAGAAATATCAATAATAAATGATGATAATGATACATTTACAGTAGTAACACATTTTAATACCAAGCAGTTAATATTTAGATTAGGAAATGCAGTAAGCAGTATATCTGAAAATATATTAAGGGATATAGAAAAAGAAGTAAAAAATATAATGATTGAGCAAAGGAGGACAAAAAATGGTCAAGGAAGAAATCAAAATGACATACAAAGAAATAGACGGAATATTTTATCCAGAGATACAAATATCAAATCAAAAGGAAGCAGACGAGAAGCCATTAGGGAAGTACGGAAGGAAAGCACTGAAATATCTAAAGGAAAATCACCAGAGCAGATACAGTTTTCTTTTAGCAGAAGGTCAGTTAATGACTATAATGCACAAGGTAGACGAAGAAGCGAGACAGAGAATAGAAAAAATAATGAAGCAACTGCTAAAGAAAAATCCAATACAAAATCCAATGGATACAATGGAGACAACAAAACACAGAATGATGATAAAAAGTATGGCAGAGGAAATAGTACAGGAAGAGATAATATTCAAAAAAAGATAGATATTAATTCAGGGGAAGAACAAAACAGTTCTTCCTTTTTCAATAACAAAAAAGAGCAGCTTAATATCATAAGAAATGTACCAAAATTAATTGAAGAAAAAGAAAGAATTAGAAATAAAATATTAGACGATGATACTCAAGATAATAAACTAAAATTTACAAAAGAAATATTAAAAGATAAAACTATACATTTTGAATTAGATAATGAAAGCTATATGTTCAAAACAACTAAAAATAATTTGTTAGTAGCTAAAAAAGAAGGTAGCACATACAGTACTTTAGGATTTTTGTGGACTGAAGCGTATAGATATATTGAAGATATGGTTTATAATAATATCTTTATAAAAGACAGTGAAGTAGTTACACACGATTTTGATGAAATAATTGAAGATGAAGAAAAAACAACTAATGAGATTGAATTAACACCTATTCAAAAGATTAACTATAAATACAATTCAAATGATGAAATAGGTGTTGGTGGAGCTAAAACAAAATGCAGAAATAATATTGAAGCAATAAAGACTCTAAAGGTTATTGAAAATGAAAACAGATTAGCAACTGAAAAGGAACAATCAATACTTGCAAGATATACGGGTTGGGGAGGAATACCTGGAGTATTTGATAAAAATTCGGCAAGCTTTAATATTGAATATCAAGAGTTAAAAGAACTACTTACACTAGAAGAATACCAAAGTGCAAGAGCTTCAACTCCAAATGCTCATTATACATCACATATTGTTATTGAAAATATTTATAAAGCATTAGATAACTTTGGATTTAAAGGTGGAAACATATTAGAACCTAGTATGGGGGGTGGATATTTTTTTTCTATGCTTCCAGAAGAAGTGAAGAATTCTAAGTTATATGGTGTAGAGCTAGATGATATATCAGCAAGAATATCAAAACAACTTTATCAAAATGCTAATATCAAATCATGTGGTTTTGAAGAAACAAACTTTAATGATAACTTCTTTGATGTAGCAATAGGTAATGTACCATTTGGTGATTATAAATTATTTGATCCAAAGTACAATAAACATAACTTTTATATTCATGACTATTTTATAGCTAAAGCAATAGACAAAGTAAGACCCAATGGAATAATAGCCTTTGTAACAAGTAAAGGAACAATGGATAAAAAAGATAATTCGGTAAGAAAGTATATTGCAGAAAGAGCAGATTTAATAGGAGCAGTAAGACTTCCAAATACAGCATTTAAACAAATAGCAGGAACAGATGTAACAGCAGATATATTGTTTTTACAAAAGAGAGAAAAAGTATCAGTAAATGAACCTAGTTGGCTTAATGTATCACAAAATGATAAAGGAGTACCTATAAATCAGTATTTTATAGACAATCCTGAAATGATATTAGGAGAAATGGTATTTGACCAAAGAATGTTTAGAGAAAACAGTAAGTATACAGCATGTATAAATACCAATCCTGAATTTAATTTATCTGATGAACTAGAAAAAGCAGTATTGAACCTTAATGCAGATATTGGCACATATGATAGAGAAAATGAAATAGTAGAAGATGAAATTCCTGCTGATCCTAACGTAAAAAACTTTACATTTACATTCGTGGATGGAGAACTATACTATCGTGAAAATGCAATTATGAGGAAGTATAAAGCAAAAGGTAAAATGCTAGAACGGATAAAAGGACTTCATGAAATAAGAAATATAACAAGAGATATTATTAACATACAGCTTAAGGGATGTACTAAAGATGAATTAAAATTAAAGCAGCATCAACTAAATAAAACATATGATGAGTTCATTTCAAAGCATGGGTATATTTCATCAAATGCAAATAGTAAAGCATTTAGTGATGACAATGATTATCCACTTTTATGTTCTTTAGAAGTAGAAGATAATGATAAAAATATGATAAAAGCTGATATGTTCACTAAACAGACAATAAGACCTAAAGAAGTAATAACTTCTGTAGATACAGCAGTAGAAGCACTTACAGTATCACTAAATGAACGTGGTAAGGTAGATATAGATTTTATGACTAGTCTATATGAAAACTTACCTGAAAATCTAGTTAATGAATTAAAAGGTTTAATCTTTCTTAATCCAGAGAAATATAAAGAAGAGGATATTACCTATGGTTGGGAAACTGCTGATGAATACCTATCAGGTAATGTAAGGCAAAAACTAAAACTAGCAAAGGTTTTTGCTAGAACTGATGAAAGATTTAAAATAAACGTAAATTATTTAGAAGAAGTGCAGCCAAAAGACCTTGATACAAGTGAAATAGATGTTAAACTAGGAGCAACATGGATTGAGTCAGCTGATATCGAACAATTTACATATGAGCTATTAGACACACCAAGATATTATCAAAATACAAAAATAAATTATGGTGATAATGACACTATAAAAGTTCATTTTAACAAATATAATGCTACATGGGGTATTTCAAATAAAGGAAATGATGGATATTCAGTAGCATCTACAAAAACATATGGGACAGGCAGAATGAATGCTTACTATATAATTCAAGATACACTAAACCTTAAATCAGTAGTAGTAAAAGACAAAATAGAAGAAGATGGTAAGGAAAGATATGTTGTAAATAAAAAAGAAACAATGTTAGCTAGAGAAAAGCAGAATATAATAAAGGAAGAATTTAAAAGTTGGATATTCAAAGAACCAGAGAGAAGAAAAAAATATGTTGATTTCTACAACGAAAATTTCAACAACATTAGATTAAGAGAATATGATGGTAGCCATTTAACATTTCCAGGTATGAATCCAGATATAAAATTAAGACCACATCAAATAAATGCAGTAGCAAGGGTATTATATGGAGGTAATACATTACTAGCGCACGTAGTTGGTGCAGGAAAGAGTTTTGAAATGATTGCAAGTGCTATGGAATTAAGAAGATTAGGACTAGCTAAGAAAAACCTCTTTGTTGTTCCTAACCACCTTACAGAACAGATGGGAAGTGAATTTTTAAGATTATATCCAAGTGCAAATATATTAGTAGCAACTAGAAAAGACTTTCAAAAGAAAAACAGACAGAAATTTGTTAGTAGAATAGCTACAGGTGATTATGATTGTGTAATAATAGGTCACAGTTCCTTTGAAAAAATACCTATATCAAGGGAAAGGGAAAAGAAAATGTTAAAAGAACAAATAGAGCAAATAACTTATTCTATAGAAGAGACCAAAATGCAAAATGGAGAGCGATGGTCAATAAAGCAAATGGAGAAATTCAAAAAAAGTTTAGAAACGCAGTTAAAGAAACTAACAGATACTCCTAAAGATGATGTAATCAATTTTGAAGAGTTAGGAATAGATACAATGTTCGTAGATGAAGCACATGCATATAAAAATTGTGCAGTATTTTCTAAAATGAGAAATGTATCAGGAATATCAGGGGCAAGAGCTAAGAAAGCAACAGATATGCTTATGAAATGTCAGTATATACAGGAAGTAAACGAAGGTAGAGGAGTTATATTTGCAACAGGAACACCTATTTCAAATTCAATTACAGAAATGTTTGTAATGATGAGATATTTACAAAACAATGAACTAAAGAAAAGAGGAATACACATATTTGACAGTTGGGCTGCTATGTTTGGTGAAGTAGTAACATCGCTAGAATTAGCACCAGAGGGGAGTGGATATCGGTTGAAAAGTAGATTTGCTAAATTCAATAACCTACCTGAATTAATGAGTATGTTTAAAAATGTAGCTGATATACAAACAGCAAATATGTTAGATTTACCAGTGCCAAAATTAAAAGGTGAAAAGTATCAACTAGTAGCAGCAAAACCATCATTATTTACAAAAGAAGTTATGTTAGAGTTTGTTGAAAGAGCTGAAAACATAAGGAATGGACGAGTAGAACCCAAATTTGATAATATGCTAAAAATAACAAATGAAGCAAGACTTCTAGGAACAGATCCAAGATTAATTAATATAGAAGCTGCTGATGAAACAGATTCTAAAGTAAATAAGTGTGTAAGTAATATATATGATAGATATATAGACACCAATGGTATAAAAGGAACACAAATAGTATTTTGTGATGTAGGAACGCCTAATAGTGATGGGCGTTTTTGTATTTATGATGATATAAAAAATAAACTAATAAAAAAAGGAATATCCAAAGAAGAAATATGCTTTATACATGATGTAAAAACTGAAGTACAAAGAGAAAAATTATTTGCAGATATGAGAAGTGGAGAAAAAAGAATAATAATTGGTAGCACAAGTAAAATGGGAACAGGAGTTAATATACAGGATAGATTAATAGCATTACATCATTTAGATACAGCATGGAAGCCATCAAGTATAGAGCAAAGGGAAGGGCGAATATTAAGACAAGGAAATATGAATGATGAAGTTTATATTTACAGATATGTAACCAAAGGTACATTTGACTCTTATATGTGGGGACTTGTAGAAAATAAACAGAAATTCATAAGTCAAATAATGACTTCAAAATCAGTAACTAGAAGCTGTGAAGATATAGATGAAACAGTATTATCCTTTGCAGAAGTAAAAGCATTAGCAACAGGCAATCCAAAGATAAAGCAAAAGATGGATATAGATAACGAAGTAAGCAGATTAAAGGTACTAAAATCAGCATATAACAGTCAAAGATATTCATTACAAGATGATTTTACAATAAGATATCCTAAGCTCATTACACAACTAGAACAAAAGATAGAATGTATAATCAAGGATATAGAAAGAAGAGATATGAATAACAGCCAAGACTTTTCAATTAATATTGGTGGCAAAATATTTGATGAAAAGCAAGATGCAGGAACAATGCTAGAGAGTTTTTATTCAAAGGTACAAAAAGATGGTTCAGAAATAAATGCAGGTAATTATAGAGGCTTTGGAATTATATTAAAAGGAAATTATTTCGATGATAGACCAAAGCTTATATTACATGGCAACTTAAGATATTCGATAGAACTAGGAAGTAGTCCACATGGAAATATGACAAGAATAGAAAATGCACTAAATTCACTAGAATCTAAAATATCAACATACGAAACAAAGTTGGAGGAATATAGAAAGAATATAAAACAGTCAAAATTAGAGTATGACAAGGCATTTCAATATGAAGATGAATTAAGAGATAAGATAAAAAGACAAGCAGAGCTTAATGCAGAACTGGATATTGGTAATAACTCAAAGGATGATGTATTAAGTCATGAAGATAGTATTGAAGATGATAACACAGTTGAAATAGAAAAAAGTGAATATGATAAAACAGAAGAACTTGTAATATAGGAGCTGATATGATGTTAAAGCAAAAACGAAGGTTTACAGATGAACAAATAGCATCAGCAAATAGTGTAAATATACTTGATTATGCAAGAAATTCAGGATATGAATTAAAAAAAATGTCAAGAAACTCATTTAAAATACCAAAGTACGGAGGATTGTACATTCATTCAAATGGTGAGAAGTGGTATTGGTTTACTAGAGATAAAGGTGGAGGAGTAATACAATTTGTAATGGAAATGGAACAAAAAACATGGGTAGAAGCAGTAAAACAACTATTAGGATTATTAAATGAAATAGTAAAATGTGAACCAGATAATAAGGTTGTTGAAGAAGAAAAAGGTGAATTAATCTTACCTGAGAAAAACAGTACTTATAACCACATGATAGCTTATCTAATCAAAACAAGAAAAATAGATAAGGATATAGTATATGACTTTATAAAACAGAAAAAGATATATGAAAATAAATATAGAAGCTGCGTATTTATAGGTTATGACAAAGAAGGAATACCAAGATACGCATCATATAGAAGTACAAATACCCAAGGGAAAACTTACAGAGGTGATGTTGAAAACTCTGATAAAAGTTTTCCCTTTGGTATTATAGGAAAAAGTGATACAGTTAATGTATTTGAAAGTCCTATAGACTTGATGAGTTACCTATCCATGATTAAATTATATAACATCAATAACTTCAAAAATCACTGCATTTCCCTGGGGGGTGTAGCTGACATAGCATTAGAAAGATATTTAAAAGAACATCAAACCATCTCAAACATAGTAATTTGCCTAGATAATGACAAAGCAGGTGATCTAGGAAGTAAAAGGATAAACGAAAAGTTCAATGATCAATATGTGATAAATAGACATGTTCCCAAGGGGAAAGATTTTAATGAGGATTTGACAAAATTAGTCGATATTGTTGATTTAAGGCTAAAAAACAATAATGAGATAGAGGAAGAAATTTGTTTATAAATATTTAATAAATTTACGCAATATCAAAAAGATTTAATGAATTGAATAATAGTTAAAATTGTTGTATACTTTTGTTATGAAGTGAATATTATACCATAATAATTAAAGGTTATTTTTTACTAGGGGGATTGAAAATGGAGAAATACATTAATAATAAAAAATTATATGAATTTCTATTATCTAAAGGAATTGAAAATTTTTTTCATGCTAATACATTAACCACTTCTTGTTCCTTTATTCAACAAAATAAATTAATGTCAAGAGGTATTGTTGAAAGTCTTGGCTTACCTCAAACTAGTCAAGAAAGTGATATCATTGATAAAAAGTATGGATTATGGGATTGTATTTTTCTAGATGTATATGACTTACATAAAGAAGGTTTTGGTAATTATAAAAGACAAAATTTATATGGACCAATATTATTCAAATTAAGTACTAAATGTTTGATAGAGTCAGTTCCAAATGTTAGAATAATTAAGGAAAATCCTGTTAATTGGGAAAAATGTAATATAGATACTAGCAACGCATATTTAAAGTTAGATGAATACATAGAAAATTTTGGTGATAATACTTTTAAAAAAATGATTATATTTAAAGAAGAAAATTTTAATTTATTTCTAGATAAGTATTTAGAAGAAGTAATTATTGATAGTACGAGTTCAATTAAAGAAGTAAATTATGGAAAACGGGCTTATGATATTATTTTGAAACATATGGAATCAAATAATCTGCAATGTAATATTAAAATGAGAGAATGTAATTATGATTGTTATTGTAAGAAGAATTATGAAGAAATGAGTAGTAAAGAATTGCAAAAATTATTTTTAATGAAGGAGAAATAATAATGACTAAAGAATATAATGTTATATGGGATAAATTATTATCTGAAGAAAGATTTAGAAATTCTACAACAACAGATAATCATAGAAATTCTTTTCAAAAAGATTATGATAGAATAATATATAGTTCAGCTTTAAGAAGATTACAAGATAAAACTCAAGTATTTCCATTACAGAAAAATGATTTTATCAGAACTAGATTAACGCATTCTCTCGAGGCTTCTGCTATAGCAAGGTCTTTAGGATCATTAGTAGGAACAAAATTGATAGAAAAAAGAATTTGGGATGATGAAAATGCTATAGAGAGAAAAAATAAACTTTCTTCGTTATTAGAAGTATCTGGACTTGTACATGATATTGGAAATCCTCCTTTTGGACATTTTGGTGAAACAATAATTAGGGAATTTTTTAAAAAATGGATACTTCAAAGGAAGGTTGATATAAAAGAATTTATAGGTAATGATATTACTGATGAAGAGCTTAAAGTGTTATTTAGCGATTTTATTAAGTTTGAGGGAAATGCTCAAGGGATACGTATTTTAACGAAATTACAGAGACTAAATGATAAACATGGTGTTAATTTTACTTTTGGAACGCTTGCAACTTTAATGAAGTATCCATGGGATTCGTTAAATAAGCTTTCTGAAAACGGTAAGTTTGGATATTTTAAATCAGAAAAAGCTAAATGTGAAGAAATTAGGAAACATATTCATTTATCAAACAATTCAAAACATCCAGTTACATTATTATTAGAAGCATCAGATGATATAGCATATTTATTTGCGGATTTAGAAGATGCAGTAAAAAAAGGGCTGATTTCTTGGAGCAAAATTAAGAATAAATTTAATAGTGAAAATTATTGTGATAACAATATTAAGGAATATATAAAGAAAAATAAAAAGTTTAAAAATAAAGATGATTTAATATGTATGCAAAATTTTAAAATTATTATTCAAGGTTATTTCATTAATGAAGTTTGTGAAGAATTTATAAAAAATCATAATGAAATATTGAGTGGCAAATATGAAGGTCCTTTATTGACAAAATCAAAAAAAACGTGTAAAATGGAAAAAATAATTAGAAGTTTATGCGTTGATTATGCATATAGCAGTAAAGAAGTACTTAAATTAGAAATTATAGGTAATAGTATTTTAACAACACTTCTTGATATATTTGTAAATTCAATGTTTAATCTTTTGGTGTTTTATTACAAAGAAAGCGATGGCAAAGAGAATAAAGAAAGAGAGAATATTTTTAATAAAACATTTAAAAGAAGTAAAAGTAAAGATCAAAAATTATTTAACTTAATATCAGATAATTTTAGGGATGAACAAAATCTTTCATATAAATTATCTAAAAAAGATTTTTTATATAAGGGAATACAATTGATAGTAGATTATATATCTTGTATGACTGATTCATATGCTTTAAATCTGCATAAGCAAATTACTGGAAATATGTTACTTTAATAAGGGGTTATGCAAATGCGTAATATAAATTTTAAGCAAAGTTTATATGAATTTATTAATGATGATAAAATTGCTATTAAGACTATAAGAGACTTAGAGAAATATTATGAGATTATAATATTTGGAGGAGCTGTAAGAGATTATCTTTTTTCAGATGTACAATTTTCACCTAGAGATATAGATATTGTACTATCACCTAAAAAAGAATATATATGTATTGATAAGGTATTAAGGAATAATTATGGTGATGAAAATCTATATAAGAATAGATTTGGTGGATATAAATTAAAAAATAAATTTATTCAATTTGATATTTGGTATTTAAAAGATACATGGGCATTTAAAGAAAAGATATTGGATACAAATATTAATAATTTGCTTAGTTCTGTTTTTTTAAATATAGATGCATATGCTTATAATTTAACTACTGAATTATTCATTGATAATTGTAATGAAAATATAGATATTGAAGAAATAGATATTGTTTTAGATGAAAATCCTAGTGTTGAATTAAATTTGCTTAGAGCAATGGTGTATTATGAGAAATATAATTTAGATATTTCTAATACAATAAGAAATAAGTTTAGAAAATATTTTAAACAAGAATATAAGTTTATAAATCAGCTTTACAAATTGCAATTGCAACATTATAAAGAACAAATATTTGATAAAAATATTTTGAAAAGCAAAATAAATTATTTAATTAATAATTAATTGAATAGAATAGGAAATTATAATTGATTTTACTTAAGTTAATAGATAAACTAAGTATCCTAAAAATAGAGGATACTTTTTTAGTGTACTTCATTGGAATGTGAATATTATATTTAGACTCACTCCAATGGAGTTTTTTTATTTATATAATACAAGTTAAATCTAAGAGTGTAAGGCTTAGTTTTCATCTTATATTATATATGTAAATAAATAAAAAATAGTGAAGTGAAAAATGCTAAATATATTTTGTTCTGATAATATAGACAAGCTAAAAAAATATAAAAAGAATTAGCAACATTACAAGATAAGCTGACAGGGAGAAATAAAACCATAAAGGATTTAATAAATTATAACAATAATACAAACTTATGAAAAATGAGTATAGATGAAAATGATAATGAGAGATATAAAAATGAAGTAGTAAAACAGAAGGTTAAGTATAAGGAGTTATTAGTAAAACATGAAGAGATCTTACAACAGAATGCTAGATTATAGGAAAAACTAGTAAAACAACGACCATCAAGAAAAACAAAGCTAATAAAAAGATTTAAAGGAAGGGTGTCTTATTCGATGATAGCAAGAGAAATGGAAAAGATAACAGGAGAAAAATGGGCTAAAAGTACAATATATGTTTTTGAATAAATATTTTTATCAACAACCCGATTACTTAAATCGTTCAATAAATAATTAAACATTAGTTACTGGAGCTAAAAAACATCAACTTTAGTTGATGGCAAGCTTCCTACTTGTGTACACAACTAGCTTGTAAAAGTGGGGATTCCCCACACCCCTTAATACCGTATCAACTACTAAAGATACGGTATTTATTTATGCAAAAGGATGTGATATCCATAAAAAAAGATACACAATTCAAATTTAGAATTTCCAGTAAAGACTTAGAAATAATAAGATCAAAATCAGCAAAAGCAAATATGTCTGTTAGTGCATATATCATTTCCTCTGCCTTGAAAAAAGATATTATAATAATTAATGGTATCCAGGAGTTTACAAGGCAGCTATCTAAAGTTGGTAACAATCTTAATCAATTAACCATCTTATGTCATCAAGGAAGAATAACCAATCCCAATTTATCAGCAATAAACAAATTACTGCAAGATATTTATAAATACCTAATTAATATAAGACAAGAAAATAATAGAAATAGAAGGTGATATTATTGCAATAATTGATTTTATCAAAGGTAAAAACACAACTTATTCAGGTTTGAAAAGAGCAATAAATTACATACTAAATCCTAAAAAGACAGAGCTACATTTAACAGCAGGGTTAAATTGTAATACAACAACAGCTTACGAAGAATTCATCTTAACCAAACAAAATTATAAAAAGGAAACAGGAAGACAATTTATTCATTTCATACAATCTTTTTCTCCGCAAGATAAAGCAAGTCCAGAGATAATAAAAAAAATAGCTGATAAGTTATTAGAACATAAAATATTTAAAGTATTTCAGGTAGTATATGCAGTTCATACTGATAAAGCCCATTTACATACTCATTTTATAATAAATACTGTTAATACTGATACAGGTCGTAAATGGCAATTATCAAAGGAACAATTACAAGAATTGAAAGATTACTCAGATAAACTTTGTCGCCAATATGGATTAATAGTTGTGAGAGGTAAAGAGGGTAACTATAAAAATCGTGGAGAATATCGTAGTAAGTCAAAAGGAACATCATGGAAATATGAATTATATCTAGCTGTAGAAGAATGTATGAAGAATTCAACAAGCAAAGAAGAATTTATATCAAACATGGAAAAACTAGGCTATAAAGTTAATTGGGATGATAATAGGAAATACATAACTTTTATCACTCCTAATGGTAAAAAATGCAGAAACAGAAAACTTTACCCACCAGAAAAATATACGAAAGAGAATCTATTAAAAACCTTTAAATTAAATAAACGATATCAAAATAAGAAGCTCCTTCATAATCGAATGGAGCTTTTATTTTCGGCTATTTATATTTTATCAAAATCTGATAATACAAATAATCAAAACTATCCTCTAACTTATCTTAGAAATAAAGAATTAAAAGGCGATGCATTAAAAGAGAGAATAGCAGAACTACAAAAAGGAAGAGGACTTAATTGGGAGATAGGAACTGAATACGAAAGATAAAATTAAGGGAGGTGATGCTGTGCATGGAATTGTATTTAAAAATGATAATTGCAAATGTTTTAGTTGCTTATATTTAATGACATATATTAAAACTAAAGATGAATTTGGAAATGAAAACATTAAAATCTATTGTATGTTGAACAAATGTATATTCAATAAAAGGGAAAAGAATGATGGTAAAAAATAATCTATATTAATGTTAATTATAATTATTGAATCTAACAATTAACATTGCATTTATGGAAGGATGTAATAGTTCTGAAGAAAAAAGGAAAATTATATATTTCATCTATAATATTTATTCTAGGTATGATAATCAACATATTTTTTTCAACAAATGTTCATTATATACTTTCAAAAAGAACCAAAACTATTCAGATATTTAATTTCATGGAATGTATTAGAGACATAACAACAGATAAAAAACACCTGTTACTTTTTTTATGCTTACAGGGATTTGTATTAATAATAGCAGTATTTTATTACTTAGCTAATAACAAACCTTATCAAAGTGAGCTTATTGAAATAACACCAGATATAAAAACACCAGTACCAGCAGGACAAAACCAATTTGGTTCAGCTAAGTGGTTAGAAAACAAAGATAGTGGTTTTAAAAGCTTTGCATTAAATCCTAATGATAAAGATATTAAAACACTCATTACAAATGGGTGTGATGATATAAAAAATAAAGAAAGGGAAGATAAGAATGAGCAAGAAAAGAACAAAGAAAAGTTATATAAATCAAAAAACGATAAAGTGCAGACAAAAGGAGCTCAAGCCAAAGAAAATTCCCTATGTGAAAAAGCATGTATACCGAGGGGGGGCTTAGTTTTAGGATATGACAAATTAAAAGGTAATGAAAAAATCTATTACATAGATGATGATGTTCATACTCTTTGTATTGGAGCAACAAGAAGTGGAAAAACCAGAGCAGTAGTATTACAAACCATTGGAACTCTAGCTTTATCAGGAGAAAGTATGGTTATTTCGGACCCCAAAGGGGAATTGATGGGTTATACAGTTCCTTATTTAAGAAAGATGGGTTATAAGGTCATAACAATAGACTTTAAAAATCCATTGAAAAGTACTAGATATAATTTTTTGCAACCTATTATAGATGCAGTTGATGAAGATGACATCCCAAAGGCTATAGATAAAACATGGGACTTAACGTCACAATTAGTAGGTGAAGCCAAAGGGGAAAGAATATGGACTGACGGTGAAGCAAGTATTATAGCAAGCTCAATTATGGCTGTTGTTTACGATAATAGAGGTAGATTAAACAAGAAATATCAAAATATGACTAATGTATATTACTTTATAAGTGAAATGTGTAAATCAATTAATGGGAAAATGCCTCTATTAGAATATATCAAAACATTAAAACAATCACATCCTGCAAAAGGATTGTTATCTATATCAGAGGTTGCTCCTAATAAAACCAGGGGGAGTTTCTACACTGCTGCACTAACAACTCTACGATTATTTACTAATCCATTAATTAATTCTATGACATATACAAGTGACTATGATCCTCAAAAACTTGGAGAGGAAAAAACTGCTCTGTTTATAGTTTTGCCTGATGAAAAAACAACCTATTATAGTTTAGCAAGTTTATTGGTTTCACAGCATTATGAATTATTAGTGAATGAAGCAGATAAACGTGGTGGCAGACTAAAGAAAAGAGTAAATTTTGTTTTAGATGAGTATGGAAACTTTGTCAAGATAGCTGATTTTGGAGCAAAACTTACAGTTGGTGGAGGTAGAGGTATTCGTTTTAATTTATTTGTACAATCTTTTGCACAGATTGATGAAAAGTATGGTAAAGAAGTTGCCAAAACGATTAAAAGCAATTGCGAGAACTGGATATACCTCCAAGCTGATGACTTAGAAACACTGGAAGAAATATCAAAGAAATTAGGAAACTATACAGTAAGTACATATACTTTGAGTGCATCACATGGTAAATATTCAACTCCATCAAGTTCACATAGTTTAAATCTAACAAGTAGAGCTTTACTCACACCAGATGAAGTAAGGCTTATTAAACGTCCATATTCTCTAGTAATATCAAGAAATAATCCTGTAATGATGTATTCACCTGATTTATCAAAATGGAGTTTTAATAAAATATTTGGTTTGGGTGATAAAGAACATAATAGATTAATTAGGGAACAAAGAGAAAAGATGCGAAAGGAGAGGATTCAAAAGACAAATGAAATTGATCTATGGAATATATGGTTATACTTCAAAGTTTTATGTGAACAACCTAAAAGGCAAGTCAGCAAAGAATTGCTAAATCGTTGAATGTTAGTGATGCGGAATCATAGAAAGGAGGTTTGTTAATGCTTGAGTCACCTATTAATAAATCAAAAGCAAAAGAAAAATATATAAAGATAATTAAAGGTGTATTAGCAACTATTTATATTTTTTTTGCATGTACAATGCCTGTTCATGCACAGAAAGTAAAAGACAGCAAATTAGTAACAGGAACAGAAAAGCTAATTAATGACATTACAATAAAACTCATTATATTAGCTCCAATTATATCTGGGTTACTAATTATATATTTCTGTATAAGAAGGAGTGCTGCTGATGAAATGGATGTTAAGAAATGGAATAATCGTATTACTACAGCTATTGTTTCTTGTATAGGTGCAGTACTTGGTTCAGCACTAATAAATCTAATAGTAGGTTATTACAAATAGTATAGAAAGTAAAAAGCAAAATTAAAAATATATTAATCGGAGGAATTTATAATGAGAAATTATTTAATAAAAATACATATTAAAGGTATTAATACAATGGATAGGGTTAAAGAAATTATGAAATCCAATAAAGGAGAAGGATTTATAGATAGTGCTTTGAAAATTTTAATAAGTGTTGTAGTAGGTGGATTATTATTATCTGGTTTATATATGCTATTTAAAGATACCGTTTTACCCACATTGACTGATAAAATAACAAATATGTTTGATTTTAAGGGCTAAGATAAAATCAATATGTTTGATAAAAGATTCAACTAAAACAAAAAGTATTATTAATAAGAAAAAGGCTTGCAAATCTGCAAGTCTATAAATACACCTAGTTTTCTTCTAACAATCGGTGAATATAACCAAGAACTTGTTTTCGTTGACTGTCAGTTAATTGAAGAAAGTATCTAATTGTTTGTTTATCAATTTCGTCAAGAGAATTTTGTATAGCAAGCTCATCAATAAGATTATCAGTAATGTCATTAAAAACAACACCTTCACCAGTAGTAAACCAATTTTCGTTTACATTGAATTCTTTAAGAATCGTATTCTTGACTCGGGTTGTTAACATGACAGTACCATTTTCGATATTAGCTAGGTTAGATCTGCTCATATTAATTCTTTTGGCGAATTCCACTTGATTTAGTTTAAGAAATTTTCTAAGCTCTTTTATACGTGATTGTATAATTAACACCCCCATAAATAACATAGAATTTGTATGATGATTTTAGATTAACTACTTTTTTCTAAGAGGCGATGCATGTAGCCAAGAACTTGTTTGCGTTTATTATCATTCAAATTAATGAAATTATATATTATGTTTTTATCAATATCATCAAGAGAATTTTCTATGGATAGTTTATTGATTAGTTCTTCGGTAATATCATTAAATACATTACCTTGTCCTGTTTCAAACCAGTTAGGATTGACATTAAATTCTTTTAGTATAGTATTTTTAACTCTATCAGTTAACATTATGGTACCATTTTCAATATTAGATAAATTTGATTGACTAATATTAATTTTCTTAGAAAAAGATTCTTGAGTAAGATTTA
Source organism: Vallitalea longa (assembly GCF_027923465.1). Taxonomy (NCBI): domain Bacteria; kingdom Bacillati; phylum Bacillota; class Clostridia; order Lachnospirales; family Vallitaleaceae; genus Vallitalea; species Vallitalea longa. Next base: position 77,293 of record NZ_BRLB01000016.1, on the reverse strand, counting down.
GTAAGTTTCTAAGTTCTTTAATTCGTGAAATAGAGACCACCTCCCATTAAAAATAGTATATAGCACCATTAAATGTTTGTCAATAATAAAAAACAACCCTATAAAGTATTGACACAAATAATTTAGAATGATAAAATGTTTGTAACAAATAAAAAAGGGGATGATTTCATGGATGTGCAAATAATAAATGAATTAATAAAATGTATGTCAAAGCTTGATAAAGAAGAGAAACTAGAAATTCTAAAGATGACTAAAGGTTTACTAATAGAGAATAATGATAATACAAAAGATAACTATAATGTTTTATATAAATAAAAATATACTTAAGCTATGGTAGGGGGAAAATCAAGTGGAAGTAAAAAAATATAGAAGTTACTGGGCTGTGTACGACAAAGACGAAAATTTAGTGTGTGTAACAGTATATAAAAAAGGTGCAATGGAAGTAAAAAGACGTATGGATATACTTTTGAATCAGCTTAATAAGGGAAAACAAAATGAAAGTGTTTTGCAAGGACAATAACCTGTTTTTATTAAGAGCAATAAATAGAGATAAAGAGATAAATTAATAAATAATACATAAAATTTGTAATAGGTACCTGTTGATTATTAAATATAATCAATGGGTATTTTTTTTGATAATAGGAGGCGATTAAGTGGAAGCTCTTTTAGTTCTCCTTATTGTAGCTATCCTAAATGGATGTTTAATTTATGTAAATTCCATTTTAGATGGTTTAATAGATATAGCTTTATATGCAGATACTTATATGAATACACTTCTTGGTTCTAATGGATTCACGCAAATATTTGATATATTTTTTAATTTTGGGATATCATTAATAGTTTTAAAATTTCTTAAGAAAGGGTTTGATATTTACATACTTTGGACAGATGGAGATGCAGAAATTGATCCATTAACATTACTTACAGGATTTTCTAAAGCACTTGCAATAGCAGTATCATTTCCTACAATATACTCATGGTTAGCTACCATAATTGAAGATTTAACTAATAAAGTACTAGAAATTATTGGGTTAAGTATGCAAGAAGATTTTACTACAGTAATAGCTGGCATATCATCAGCAGGTCTATTTACAGCATTAGTATCATTAATATTCTTTATATGCTTTTTCCTACTTTACATACAGTTTTTGATTAGAGGATTAGAAATTCTAATACTACGAATAGGATTACCCTTAGCATGTAGTGGTTTGATAGATTCAGATGGTGGAGTATTTAGAACTTATATACAGAAATTCTTTCAGTCTACATTAGCTGTACTTGTTCAAATAGTTTTAGCAAAACTTGGTGTTGCCTTAATGCTTAATATTCATGTGTTTTGGGGGATAGCAGCTCTAATGTTAGCAATTAAGACACCTAAATTCCTACAAGAATTCTTAATTATATCAGGAGGTGCAAGTAATCCAATGGGTACAGCATACTCAGGAATAAGGTTAGTTCAGATAGCAAAAGGAGCATTTAAAAAGTAATGGGAGGTATATATGGATTTACTAAAAGAAATGGCAAATGCTTTTATAATATTAATTAGAGTAGGAGTAGTATTAAGAGTTATATTTTGTTTTATAAAAATTGGTAGTAATGGTCAGGAGTCTGAGGTATATAAGAAGAAGGCTAGGAATATAGTGGTGTTTTATATTATTGCTGAGAGTGTATGGGAGATTAAAGATATTGTTGTAGGGTATTATGGATAATATATTATAAAGAACAAGCTGAACATATGAAAGAACAATAATTATTTAAGAAGGTGATAAATTTGAGACAAAACCTATCTCTATACATACCTCTTGGTCTTAAAACAAGAACAGAACTTTTTGAAGGCTTTGGAAAATCTGAGCTAGTTAAGTCAATCATAGTAACTCTCATAGCAGGTGGTATAGACACAATAATATATATGATTACAAATAACACTACTTTTACGGTAGTGTTTATTTTATGCTCAATATCAGGTGCAGTAATGATGTTTACAAAAGATATTACAAATATATCAGCATATGATCAAATAAGGTTTATGATTAGATTTGCAAGAAGCCAGAAAGTGTATAACTATAAATATTTAGACGAATGGGAGTGGAAAAAGTGAATAATGAACCAGTGGATAAATATAAAATATCAGGATATCTAAATACTGCAATTTCAGGGAAATTAATATATACATTCTTAAAAGAAATAGCAGACGAAAATGGTGAAGCACAGATTAGTATTAGCAAAATCAGCAATATTCTAAAAATCGCTAAAACAACTGTAAGACAAAATTTACATAGATTAGAGCGAAATGGATATATTTTCATAAGAAAAATGTATCGTGAAGATGGTGGAAGAATTGCTAATAAATATATTTTAAGGTAGGTGATGATAATTTGATTTATTATATTATAACTGCGATTTTTACTGGAATTTTATTAAATCTAATTTTGGGAAAATATTTTAAGATAAAAAAGTATCCATTGACAGTTATATTAAGCATAATAATAATGTTTATTCTAATAAGAACTTTTGATAATCAGTTAATGATTATTAAAGGTTTTTTGTTTTCTGAGGTACTAATATTTACAAGTATTGTGGATTTTAAAACTAGAACAATACCAAATACAGTACATATTGTAATATTATTATTAAGCATAATTAATATAAACCTACTTCAATCAATGCTAGGATTTATAGTAGTTCCTTTACCGTTTTTATTAGCAGCACTCTTAGAGCCTAATAGTATAGGTGGTGGAGATATAAAACTTATGTCAGCAATAGGTTTTTTGTTAGAAGTTAAAAATGGTTTAATAGCAGGAATGATTAGTCTTATTATTGCAGTAGCGATTAATAGTATTTTATATAAATTAAAAAGAAAGGATAAAAGTGAATCCTTTCCTCTTGGATTATATCTGTCTATAGGAAGTTTTGTATCATATATTAATATATAAATGGTAAATTAAGAATAGCCTTATTGAATATATTTTCCCAAGAAAAAAAATCTTTTAATGGTAGATAACCTGCAATTTGTAACCCTGATGGTTCACAGGAAGCCCAGAGATAGATGTTGTTTTCATCAATACCAAACCAATAAGGTAACCCTTGATGGATAATGTATGAAGGCAGTGACTTATAAATTTCACCTAGAGTATCCCAATTATTATCCCTAAAATTATTTAAGTCTAAGCAATATACTCTATCTATTGAAACCATATCGTTTATAATTTCATAACTATTATTATAGTAATGAGTATCTTCTATTAATTTGTTCATAAAATCACTCCAATATCTTTAATAAATAATTTATATAAAATACTATATAGATTATATAGCAGCAGCATTAATAGTACAAGCATTAGGAGGAAATAGAATAATGAAACTGTTAAAGAATAAAACTGTATTAGGATTAATATGTATATTTTTATCCTTAGTCATATGTTTTGGCATAACACCACTTTTTAATAAAGCAGTTGGAGCTAAGACAAAAATTGTAAGAGTATCCAAGGATATTAGAACTGGAGAAATAATAACAAATAATAAAATAAAGATTGTAACCATAGGAGGATATAATTTGCCTGATAACGTAATAAAAGATAAATCTAGTATAGTAGGTAAATATGCTACAGCTGATTTATTAAAAGGAGATTACATTCTAAATACTAAGCTATCAGATATTCCATTAACAGATAATGAATATCTTTATAATTTTAATGGAACCAAAAGAGCTATATCTGTAACAATAAAAAGCTTTGCAGCTGGCTTGTCAGGTAAATTGGAAGAAGGAGATATAGTTTCAGTAATTGCTTCAGATTATGGAGAATTTAGAGAAACATTGATATTACCTGAATTACAATATGTCCAAGTAATAGCTGTAACAACAAAAGAAGGTAATGACATAACATTGGATGAGAATAAAAAATTCTCAGATTCAGAAGAACAGGAGTTACCATCTACAATAACTTTTCTAGTTAATTCAAAACAATCCAAGCTATTAGCTGATTTAGAGCAAAAGGGTAAAATTCATATTTCATTAGTTTATAGAGGTGATAAGGAAAAGACAGATGAATTTTTAAAAGAACAAGAGCAGTTTATTGAAGATAATCCCAATTCAAATCTATTAATTAATAATAAAGGCATAACAAAGAAGGGGGAGTAGGTAGTGATTAACAATCAAATAATAGCTGTTTGGGGAAGTCCTAACAGCGGTAAAACAACTACATCAATTAAGATAGCAAGAGAACTTTCCAAGAATAAAAAGAATGTTATAGTTGTTATGGGTGATATAGTTGCACCAGCATTAATGACGGTATTACCAGAAATAGACATGAGAGACAAATCATTAGGAAAGGTGTTGTCAGCTCCACAAATAACCCAAGAAAGTATAATGGCAGAGTGTATTACTTTAAAGAAAAACGAGTATATAGCTTTGTTATCATATAAGCAAGGAGATAATGTTTTTACTTATGCAGATTATGAAAGAGAAAGAGCAGTAGATTTCTTAATCTTATTGAGACACTTAGCTGATTACATAATAATTGACTGCAACAGTTATATTGAAAATGATATGCTTTCAGCTACTGCACTAGAGTTATCTGATTTAGTATTAAGACATATTACTTGTGATCTTAAAAGTATTTCATTTTATGATTCTCATTTACCTTTGATTGCAAGCAGTTTATATAAAGCAGATAAACATATAAAGATATTGTCTAATATAAAAGAATATCAATCAAAGTCAGGAGTAATACAAAGATATAACGGTGTTAAATATCAGTCAGATTATAGTCGTGAATTAGAAGAACAATTTTTATGTGGAGAATTATTAAAACCATTAGAATTAAAAGAAAGTATTTCTAGTAAAAGAGTTATTACTGATATAGCAGATATTATTTTATATGGTGGGAAGGATAAGAAAGAAGAAAAACAATCTGAAATAAACGTAGATAAAATTATTCCTATAAAACTACATAGAAAAGCTAACATAAATAATAAAATAAAAAGTATAACTGAGAAAATCAAACTTCCAAGATTAAATAAGAAAAGAGGATATCATGAGTGATAAATCAATGTTTTTTAGAGATAAAGATGCCACTACATCATTTACAGAGATACTAAGAGCTGTTCAAGAATATATCTCAAACAAATATTCAGTCCTTCTATCAGAACATCCAGATGAACAAAAGAAACAATTAAAATCTTATATTAAAAAGTTCGTTAGGGATTATGGATATAGTATTGAAGGTATGACTATAGATGAATTAGTAAAAAAATTGTATACAGAGATGGCAGAATTCTCATTTCTAACAAAATATCTATTCGCTAATAATATTGAAGAGATCAACATTAATTCATATAAAGATATTAAAATTACTTATTCTAATGGCAGTATAATACCATCAAAAGAAAGATTCAATTCTCCAACACATGCTATAGACGTAATTAGAAGATTACTTCATCAATCGGGTATGATACTTGATAATTCACAGCCTATAGTACGTGGCCATTTGTCTAATAAAATTCGTATAACTGTATTTGGTAACGGTGTAATAGACCATGACAAAGGCATAGCAGCATCAATTCGTATAGTTAATCCCAAAGAATTAAAAAAAGAAGATTTTATAAAAAATGGAACAGCTACAGAAGAAATGATTGATTTTCTAAGTAGAAGTCTTAGATATGGTGTAAGTATATGCATAACAGGTGCAACGAGTTCAGGAAAGACCACTTTGATGAGTTATTTATTATCTACAGTACCTAATGATAAAAGAATAATTACAATAGAAAACGGAACACGTGAATTTGATTTAGTAAAAGAAGATGAAGATGGAACAGTATTAAATAACGTAATACATACAGTAACAAGAGATTCGGAAGATGAAAGACAAAATATTGATCAAGAAAAGCTTTTAGAATTTGCTTTAACAGCTAATCCAGACGTCATTAGTGTAGCAGAAATGAAATCAGCAGAGGCTTTTGCAGCTCAAGAAGCTGCAAGGACTGGACATTCTTTAACAACTACAATCCACGCAAATTCATGTGAAGCTACATATGCAAGAATGGTTACATTATGTAAAATGAAATATGATATATCTGATAACACATTATATAAGCTTGTAACAGAGGCATTTCCGATTGTAGTATTTTCTAAGAAATTAGAAGATAATACAAGGCGAATAATGGAGATAACAGAATGTATTATACATTCAGATGGTAAAAGAGAATTACAAACATTATATAGATACAAAATAAAAGAAAATAAAATTGTAAAGGATAAATACATAGTTAAAGGAGAATTTGAAAAGGTCAACAATATGTCAAAGAAATTACAAAAAAGATTATTGGAAAACGGATTGCCACAGGAAAAAATGAAAAAATTCTTGAGGGAGGATGAGTAATAATGACAATACTGTTAACTATAGCTTTAACAGGATTAATAACAGGATGTTTTATATTATTGGAATTATCACCCTATCAATTGATAGAAAATCTATCAAAACATTTTAATAATAAACCATTAACAATAAAACAAAAAATATTAAAAGTTCAAGTGAAGAAGAAGCAAAAGGGTTTAAAGAAATTTATAGCAGAAACTATCGATATATTAGAAATGACAAATAAAAAGAATAGGTTTGCAACTCTTTGCATTCTATCATTGGTATTGTTTATCTTAGGAACACTACTTTCCATATCTATGTCTAACATGATAATGATACCAGTACTTTCTATTGGCATGGCATTGATACCTTTTTGGTATATTAAATTCACAGCAGCATTTTATAAAAAGCAACTTAACAGTGAGCTTGAAACAGCATTATCAGTTATAACTAATTCATATCTAAGGAATGAAAATATAATAACAGCAGTAGAAGAAAACATAGATTATATTAATCCTCCTGTAAGAGATGTATTCAAAAGCTTTTTATCGCAAACAAAGCTAATTAATTCCAATGTTAATATAGCACTAGAAGGAATAAAGACAAAAATAGATAATGATGTATTTAAAGAATGGGTTGACGGATTAATATCATGTAGGGATGATAAAAACTTAAAACATACCTTATCACCAATAGTAGCAAAATTATCAGATATGAGAGTAGTAGGAGCAGAGCTAGAGTATTTAATGTATGAGCCTGTTAAGGAGTTTATAACTCTTGTAATTTTGTTGTTAGGTAATATACCACTTATGTATTTCTTAAATAAAAGTTGGTACAGAACTTTAGTTCATACTGCAATAGGTAAAACAGTGTTATCCATTACAGTATTAGCTATATTTATATCACTTAATGCAGTTATCAAACTTAGTAAGCCTGTTGAGTATAAGAGTTAATGTTCATATCTTTACTAATGAATGAAAACATATTAAAAAATATAAGAAGGTGGTGAATAAGTAATGATTTTATTATTAGTTTTTACAATGTTGGTTTCTTTAGGGTTGTATTTTATACTAATAGATATAATTAAGGTACCTAAAAATAAAACAGCAAAAGTAATACTTACGATAAATAAAAGAGATAAGAGAAAGTCAAAAAATCTAGAACTATTTATTTTAGAGATGTCACAGAAATTATCAAAAATAATTAAGCTTAATTCATATAAAAAATCAAAATTAACATCAACGTTAAAATCAGCAGGAATAAACTTAACACCAGAAACATATATAGCAAAAGCCATTGTGAAAGAAGGACTTATACTATTAAGTATAATACCTGCTTTATTTATTTTTCCAATACTTGTCCCAGTTATTATTTTTACTTCAGTTACTATGTATTTTAAAGAAGTTTCCAATGCGGATAAAGCTTTGAAAGAGAAAAGACAAGAAATCGAAAATGAGTTACCAAGATTTGCAGGAGTATTAGCACAAGAATTAAAAGCAACTAGAGATGTATTATCAATACTAGAATGCTATAAGAAAAATGCAGGATATAGCTTTAAAAAACAATTAGAGATAACTATAGCTGATATGAAAAGTGGAAATGAAGAAACTGCTTTAACAAGATTAGAAACTAGGTTAGGAAGTTCTGCGTTATCAGATATTGTCAGAGGACTAATAGGTGTGTTAAGAGGAGATAATGGAGTAGTCTATTTTAGTATGTTATCTCATGACTTAAAAGCATTAGAACTGCAAAAGCTTAAAACAATAGCAGTAAAACGACCAAGTAAGCTTAGAAAATATTCATTTATGATGTTAGGTTGTTTTATATTAATGTATTTAGTAGTTATGGTAATTGAGATATATAAAACATTAGGAACTATGTTTTAAGAGGGGTGTAATTATTATTGAAAATATTAAAATCTAAAAAAGGTGAAGGCTATATAGATGTAATTGTAATAATATTATCAGCTATGTTAGTAATATCTTTAGCAGTTAAAGTTTTCCCTGTATTTATTGCTAAGAATCAATTAAACACTTTTGCTGATGAGATACTCAGAGAAGCTGAAATTTCTGGACAAATAGGGAGTAATGTAAATAATAGAGTTATAAGTATGAAAAAACTAACAGGACTCAATCCTCAAATTATATGGTCAGCAAAATATAAATCTAGAAAAAAGATACAGCTTAATGAAGAAATAAATGTAACAGTAATACAAACGGTAGATATAGGGTTATTTAACTTTGGCTCAATCCCCATAAAATTAACATCAAAGGCTAAGGGAAGGAGCGAAGTTTATTGGAAGGAATAGAAATAATAAAAGAAAGGGTATTGAAAAATAAAAAAGGTAATGGAGTAATATATGCTTGTATCATAGTTTTATTATTGATGTTATTATTTAGTACATTATCAGAATATCTAAGGCTTCAAATGATAGCAAAAGGAGTTAGAAATGCTTTACAAACATCAATTACATCTGTAGCAACACAGAATTATGACGATATATATAATGGAATAAGAGAAGGATATTCTGGTGGATATAAATTAAATGATAATAATAGATGGGAAAGATCTATTGATACAGGTAATGTTTATTATCACTTAGATAATACTTTGGGGTTAAGAAATAATGGAAGACATCATATAAAAATATCAAATGGTAAGACTGAATTCAGCTTATCTAATCTTGATATAAAAATAATCAATAGCCCTCTAGCACCAACAAGTTATAGTACACAAAATAAGTTCAAAGCTGAGGGTAAAATATCACTAGAAGTACCACTAGGATTTGGATGGGGTATGTTACCACCAATGAAAATAAATCTTAAGGTGGTAAGTGGTTACATATCTAAATTTTAATAAAATCAGGCTAACACTTGACAATATATAATAAATATGTTTATTTTTTAACAAGAGGAAATACAGAACATTTTCATAACCAGGGAGGAATATCTAATGAAAAAGCAAAAGATAAAAAATAATATTATTGTAACGGTTTTAATAATTACATGTATTGGAATAGGAGTTTTAATTATAAATAAGCTTGAAAATAAGCCCCAACCTGAAAAAGTTAATAAACAACAGTTGGAACAGATATCAGATGTTAATGTTGATATAGACAAATCAAAAGAAAAAAAAGAAGCAGATGAAGAAGAATTAGGAGTAAATACGAATCAATATGAACAGGAGACAGATAATAAAGAAATAGAAACCATACATAATAAAGAAGTAGAAAATGTAGAAAATCAAAATATATCCCAGCAAAAGTCCGATAATAAAAAAGAGCAAGTGGATGTGCAGCAATTAAAAGAACAAACAAAAATAGAACCTGAAATAAAAGAGCATGTAGTAGATGAAGAGCCTGATAATTCGGATGAAGGAGTAAATAAAACAGATACTATGCAAGATGAGAAAAATGAAATACTAGGAAAAACACATGAAATAAAAGAAGAACCGTCATCAAATAATGATAACTTAGTGACTGACTCTGAAAATCCATTTAATCAAGCACCTACACCAGAACCTGAAAGTGGACTAAATGGTGAAACAGATATAGAAGATATAACAGACCATGTGCCTGGAACTGGTGATAAATTCTAGGGACTAAATAAAAACAAAGCAAAAGTAGTTTCTTAATTGAAGCTGCTTTTTATTTTAATGTAACCAATGATTTATAAAATATTTATTAACGTAATAAAAATTGATAAATAAACAAATTAGTTATTTCAAACTAAGGAGAGTGATACATAGGATGTCAAAAAAAGTTATAGTATTTGTTTTAATTATTTCAATTATAATTATGCCAATGAATGTATATGCTGATGATAATGCTGATAGTGGTTCAGGTGATACTAAAACTTCAACAAAAGATAGAGGTTTTTATAGGTATAGTGAGTATATGTATAAAGTTTCAGTTTATGTAGGATTAAGCGATAAGAGTAATAAATATAGTTCTTTAGAAAGTGATTTTAAAATGATAGGTAATAATCCAATATATATAAAACCTTCCAATTTCAATCTACCCAATAATCTTATGCGTAGTCTAGGAGGAAAAGTTGATTATTTAACTGGTTCAAAATTAACTAATAGTAGATTAACAAAAGATATAATAATTGATAATCCTCCACCTATTCCAATAACAAACGGTGGAAATATCAATAAAGTAAAATCATACTTTGGGGATACAGAAACTTTAAATGCATTAATTGATTCATTTGCAAGACAGAAAGGAACTACACCAGAAGGATTAGTATCGAATATAAATTTTACAATAGGTGGTATAACGAAAAAATATCCTTCAAATCAAGTATTACCTATAAAAGATAGTGGACAATATCAAAATCAAGTACCTTGGGTAATAATCTATGAACCAGTAATTATCTCATATTTAAAAGACCATAAAACTATATTAGGATTTACTGCTACAGAATATGCCCTAGCACAAAAATTAAAATATTTTAACTTCAAGTTTGGAAATACAGGTCAATATATTTCAGCCATGACACATTCAGATCTTCCTAATTCAATTATACTTGAGGAGAGTTGGTTTGGATATCCAGTAGTGTCTGCTTTACCAGATGGAGTATATTGGGATGAAGATAGGATAATTAGTAGTGGTGGATGGGGAATGAGAATGCTTAAAGCTGACCATAAAGATAAAAAAGAAAATAATACTTCTTATGATAATGAATATAGAGTTGATACTGATGTAATAACATCGGTAAAGATATATGCTAATACTGATAGAATAACACCTGATGATAAAGCATATATAAAATTTAATGCAAATGGAAAAATAAAAACAACGTCTGTAACAATGCCAAGTGGTAGTAATCAATTAGTTTTTATAAAATGGCATACACCATCAAAACCTCAAGATGTAAAAATAACTGTTGAAGTTACAGGAAATAGTTCAGCTAAAATTGATAGAAATACTAGATATAAAACTATTAATGCAAAAGTAGTAAATTTAGAAAGTAAAGAGCCACCTAACCCAACTGCAAATGATAGAAAATCAAAAGATTATACTATTCCAAGATTACCTAACAAGTCACAAAATACGAGTGCTTCATGGGGAGAATGGAAATGTCATTGGAAAGAGAATTGGGTTGAGGTCACACATTATAGAACAGAACACTATACCATGTATCATAGAGGTGGTTGCAAAAAAGATGGAACATGTCCAGGACATAGAAGAACTAGGAGAGTGCCATATACTGTTTTAGAAGATCATGGAGATTGGGAATATGACTATGAAAGTTATAGTGTATCATTATCAGGGGCAATGACTGTATCACCAGACATAAAAGTACCTACTGCAAAGGGGAAACAACTAAAGTCAGGATATGGTATAAATATAAATGTGTCTACAAATATAAATCTAAATGCTCCTAAAAGCCATGTTACAGGAGTTCAAAACGTATTAACTTTTTATCCCGAATTTAATTACCAAGAATATTTAAGATTGATGGAAAAGACGTCAAACTGTAACTTTGAACTAAAAAAGAATAAATACTCAACATATAATAACAGAGTTCATTTCACACCAGTATGGTTTCCTAATTCAAATTATAGAGTATATGGACAAATAATAGATTTATGGACACCAGATGGAATGCTATCTATGAATGTAAATGATTATGTTAACATTCAAGGAAATTTATACGATGATTGGCATATTGGAATTCAATAAAGGGGGATGATGAAATCTGAGATTTAATAGTATCTATGCAGAACCACTTTGGTCATACAAAGCATTATCAAAGAATGTAGTGGTAGAAGTGTAGAAGATTATCATAATAATATGAATTATATTCATTATATAATATAGAAAAGATTAGGAGGGATAGATATGGATTTAACTATATTAATTGTAATAATATCAATATGTATAGTAGCAGGTATAATAGTATTTATTAAACCTAGATACAATAAGAAGAACAAATCTCAGAAACTTAGTCAATCGCAAATAACAGCTAATGAATTTATTAATGTTAAAGATATAAGAGATAAATATCTCTATACTTTGGATGGGCAAATATTTATGTATATAAAAATACATCCTATCAGCATAGACCTTCTAAGTCAAAGAGAAAAAGAGCAGCTAACAAAAAATCTAACAGCAGAGTTATCAAGTGAACGTGAGCCATTCAAATTCATTGCAGTGTCAAGACCAGTAGATATATCTAATGTGACTAATAACTTTATGAACTTAATTTCTGCAACTAATGATAGAGTGAGAAAAAAATTATTAAGGAATGAAATTCTGTCTATGAGTGAATATGCTTTATCAGGAGAAGTTGTGGAGAGACAGTTTTATTTAATGATTTGGGATAAAGAAAAGAATGAGAGTGATTTGTATAAAAGATGTAGTATTTTAAAAGAGAAGTTTAACAGTGTGAATATAGATGTGGATATTTTGAATGAGCAGGATATTATAAGACTTTGTAATCTTATAAATAATCCTGCTTATGTGCATTTGGAGGATTGTGAATATGAAAGGGCTATTGCAAGAATTTAGGTATTTATAATGAAAACATTACATATGTATGGTAAAATTAATTTATAGTTTAATGATTAAAAGGAGAGAGTATTTTGCTATGGATAAAGAAATAATTATAGCTTATGAAATATTTGAAAGTCATATTGATGAAATGAGAAATATGTCTTTGAAGGAATTTGATAAAGAATTTACGGATATATATGGTAATCTTAAAATTGCTTTTGGAGAGAATGAGTTTATTAGTTCAATGCTTGAAGATGTACCAATAGAAGTTAAAGAATGTATGTCAGAACTTATTACTAGTTATCTTGATGCTTTAATATGTCTTGTAGATAAGATTGAAAACAGTGATGTATTATATTTGAAATATATAGAAAATAGTTTCTCGTGGTTAAAGGTTAAAAAGAAAAATAATAATTTATTATTTTATGAAGTTAATAAACAATATATTGATGAGATGAACAATAGAATAAGGAATTTTGTTTTAGTTGGTGATGATTTATTTACAGATGAATGTATTTTATGGGGACCAGTAAGGATTGATCAAGCATTATTTAATAAAAAAATATTAAGTGTAGTAACATCGTTTGTTAAAGAAATAAAAGAGATTAATCCAATACTAATAAAAAGTAACTTATTTAGAAAACAATTAAATTTTATAAATAGAAACGGAGTAGTTTTATAAGAGTATTATTTATATTATGTATTTATCATTTAGTTACAAGTATTATAATTTTAGAAAGTAGGTATAGATGTGAAAAGATTAAGTAAATCGTTTAGAGGTGCGTCTTAAATGCTAAACATGCAGAAAAGAGAGCAGCACAGTATATAAGAAGTTATGTTGATAGAGATTACCAAATAGAGCCACCACTTAAGACAGGGAAGTAAATTTATATTATTAATAGTATAATATAACGGATTATATTTTCTTTTTTAATGTTAGTTTTATATGGATATCATTGATACTCTAATAGGTGGTGATTTAAATAGATAAATATGAAGATAGAGTATATAAAATAATTACAAAATTAATAAATAGTCCTATTATATATAATGAAGAACAATCAAAAGGTGAATGTGACTTTTATTTCATGAAAAATAATGAGATGGTGCCAATAGAAGTAACATGTTCTATTGATCCTAAAATGTCAGAAATCCGAAGTCTATTAAAAAATAACAGAATAATAAACACAAAATTATCTATCGGTTCATGGAGAGTTATACCTAAAAAGGAATCTAAAATAAAAAATATAAAAAAAGAAATTGAAGTATTACTAAAAGCACTAGATGAAAATAAAATTAGTAAATTATATTGTGATTATCCATTTAGCATAAATAACAAATGTAATACGGTTGATATTAAAAAAATTTATAGTTCGTTGTGTAGATTAAGAATTGAGTATGTAAAAAAAATTGCTGTTTCTAGTTTTAATAATAAAATAATAATTGGTTATCCTTGTGAGGGTACAATTGTTGAAGAAAAAAATATTAATATTGCAGTTAGAAATGAATGCTTAAAAGAGGATAATATTAAAAAACTAAATACTAATTTAAAAGAAAGACATTTTGTTATTTATGTTGATGAGAGTAATTACTCAGTATGGAAACCTATGGTATATATTCATGAACCTGTGAGCTCTCCACAAGTTAATATGGATAACTTAATCATATGGTTAATAACAAGTATCGATACAAGGTTTGTAATATGGAAATCTGATAATGGAGGTAAATGGGAAATAATACATACAAATATTTAATATAGCATATATTTATAATTAGCAGCCTTAAGGTTGCTTTTTTGTATAGAAAAGGAGGAGAATAACTTTGAAAAGTCAACAAATAAAACAAGATAATTCTTTATTAAACATAATAACCCCAATGGGTTTAGAAATAAAAAGAAATAATCTAATCATAGGAGAAAACACAGGTAAGATCTATGGTATAATCAAATACCCACCAAAAGTTGATTACGGTTGGCTTAGCAAAATAACAAACATTCATAGTAGTGTTGTAAGTGTAAAATTCAAACCAATAGATAATAGTAGCTTTATAGAAAACCTATCAAAAAGTGTTATTCAAAATAGAAGTACTGCTGAAAATGCAAGAGACCCATTAACTCAAAAAAGAGCAGAAAAGGCAGCAAGTGATGGTGAAAAAATAATGGTTCAAATTGACCAAGCAGGAGAAACAGTAGGACTTATGAGTATCAACATAATGCCCATATCAAAAGATGAAGATACATTTGATAAAATAAAGAGAAAAACAGAGAGTACAGCTGCTATGTTAGGATGCAAACTAAGAGGATTGGCAAATTTGCAAAGGGAAGGCTTTAAAATGCTTTCCCCCTTTTATTCCATGGATGAATGTGTTGAACAAATATTAGGAAGAATTATTCCACTATCCACCTTTGTGGGTGGATTTCCTTTTTCATCAAGCGGTTATAATGACAATGCAGGTTATTATATTGGGAGAGATATAGCAGGTGGACTTATCGTAGTAGACCCTTGGAAACGTGGTGGTGATAGAACAAATACCAACATGGTAATTATGGGTATAGCAGGAACAGGTAAATCTACAGCAGTAAAGCATATATCATTATCTGAGTACATGACAGGAACTAAAATTATTTTTTTAGATCCAGAGGCTGAGTACAAAGAAATGACAGTAAAATTAGGTGGAGACTTAATAAATGCAGGTGGTGGACAAGGTGGAAGAATAAATCCATTACAAGTACGACCTACACCAAGAGATGATGAAAATGAAGATAATAAGTTATATGATGATAAAGATGTTAATGGTATGGGAGACCTTGCACTTTATCTTAAAAATTTAGAGATATTCTTTTCTCTTTACATACCAAGTCTTACAGATATGCAAAAAGCAGTTTTAAAAGATTGTTTAATAGAATTATATAATAATTTTAATATAGATTGGTCAACAGAAATAACAAAGCTAAATAACGAAGATTTTCCTATTATGAGTGATTTGTATGACTTAATAATTAAAAAAGCAAAAGAAAGTGAAATAAAAAGTACATCTGATGAAAATAATGTTTATCTACAATTATCACTTCTATTAAAGGATATAGCCTATGGAAGTGATTCTTTTCTTTGGAATGGTTACAGCACTATTAAAACAACATCAAATTGTATATGTCTAAATACTCATGATTTGCAAAATACCAGTGATGGTATAAAAAGAGCACAATATTTTTTATTGCTTAATTGGTGTTGGCAAGAAATGAGTAGAGATAGAAATGAAAGAGTTTTGCTTATTGCAGATGAAGCATACCTACTAATTGATCCAAATGTACCACAATCATTAGTTTTTTTGAGAAATGTAGAAAAAAGAAGTAGAAAATATGAAGCAGCTATAGCAATAATATCTCATAGTGTAGTAGATTTCCTTGACCCAAGTATTAAAAATTATGGACAAGCATTATTAGATATTCCTTGTATAAAATTGCTCTTCGGAACAGATGGAAAGAATCTTCAAGAGTCTAAAGATTTATATGATCTGACAGAAGCAGAAACAGAATTATTAGCAAGTAAAAAAAGAGGAAATGCATTAATGATGATTGGAGCAAAAAGGTTACAAGTTAAATTTGAAATACCTGAATGGAGATTTGATTACTTTGGTAAAGCAGGAGGTAGATAAGATGTCTATAAATCCAAAGACAGTATATACTATAATTAAAGCTACAGGAAGTATTGTAACAGATGAGGAGAAGAGAAAAAAGATTATAATTATTGTAATGCTGCCTATAATTTCAATATTATTAATTCTGAGTATATTTGTCTATATACTCACTAGTCCGTTATCATTTATAACTGGCTTTTTTTCATCTGGTAAAGAAAATAGTTCTGTGCAGAATTTCAAAGCAGTTAATGAGAATATAATTGAATTTAATAATGGTGAACTTATTTTTAATGGTAAATATCCTATGCCAGCCGAAGGTGAAATAACAAGTCCATATGGTAATAGAATTAATCCAGTAACAGGTAAGCATGGAGTACACACAGGAATAGATATAGGAACAAAATGGCATACAGATATAATATCAATAGCAGATGGACAAATAGTAAAGATAGGAATAAATAAGGCCTATGGTCAATACATCATAATAAAGCATGAGCTTGATGAAGAAACATTCTATTCAGTATATGCTCACTTATCAGTGATATGTGCTTTACTAGATGCAGAAGTAAAGCAGGGACAAGTAATAGCACAAGAAGGCGGTGATCCTGATAGAGATCCTTTACCAGGTATTTCAACAGGACATCACTTACATTTTGAAATTAGAGAGAAGCTAAGTGCAAGAAGTCATATTAATCCAATAGATTATTTGTTTAACAACGATGAAGAGAATCAAAATCAGCTTAGAAATGATAAGAAGATTAATAATACAAATATGTAATAATGAAAAGTTAAGACAAAAATTAACTTGATTAAATGATATTAAATATAGATGGTAACTGGAGGTAAGAATGAAAAAGAAGAAGTTAATTGAATTATTTATATACATCATTATATTTATAATTGCAATAATAATGTTAGTTATTCATAAACCCAAATCGAAACAAATGCAAGTACCAGATATTAAGCAAATGAAGGAGATGCCTGAAAGTGATTTTATATCTATCGAGTAATGAAAATAAGGATATATTAGATTATATAATAGAAGATAAAAAACTAGTAGTAAAGAAGTTAATAGGTGAGTTTGATATTAATAAATTTGTTTTACATGACATGAGAAATCTAAGCCTCTGTACTCAAATAGTAATTGATTTAAGAGCTGTAACTGATAAAGAAGAAGAACTTATAAATGCTTTAATAGCTTTTAAAACCATATATGATGCAAGGGTTATTATATTAGCAGAATGTTTAAAGTGTGGTAATGAATTGTTAAAAAGGTTAATTGATGTTGGAGTATATAATATAATAATTTCAGAGGATATTGAGAATATACATAAAGAAATAGAAAAATGTATAATGGGAGAGGGGATGACATATCAAGATTGTTTAAAGCTTATTACTAAACCAATAGATATACAAGATAAAGTAATTTCTAATCTGAAAAGGGAAAATGTTAAGATAGCTGTAGCAGGTGTGATGCATAGAATTGGCACAACGACTACAGCTATTAATTTAGCTAATTATCTTGCTAGTATAGGTGCTAAGGTTTGTTATGTAGAAAACAATAAAAGTGGTCATTTAAAAATGTTATCAAAGTTTTATAAAGAGTTAATTAATAAGAATAATTATTTAGAGTATAAAGGTGTTAAATATTATGAAAATAACCAGAATATAGAGTCAGATAATGACTTTATTATTTATGATATGGGAGAAATTACATATAAAAATACTGTTGCTTTTAGTAATGATACAGTCAATATACTTTGTGCAGGAATTAAACCTTATGAGCTGAAAATGTTATATAAAATTTCTAAGTTAATATTGGATATTGATGTGCAAATAGTTTTATCTTTTGTATCTAATAGAGATAAAAATAAGACAGAAAAGCTATTGAGTGAACTTAATAATAGATATTATTATGTTAAGAATTCAACTGATTTATTTAGTTGTAATTGTAATGAGGAAGTATTTAATCAATTGTTACGTGAGTATATTAAAATACAATAAACTAAATATGCCACACTGTAAATGGCATTTATGGAGGGATAAAAATGACTAAGGCACAATTTTTAGATAAAGTATATATCACTAATTTAAAGAGTAGAGCTGTTACAGTTGTATTTTATTTAGTAAATAGAGCAAATAAGGAAATGACATGTTTCCCTGCAATAAAAACAATAGCAAAAGAGTGTAGTATATCGGAAAGGACGGTAAGAAGAGCATTAAAAGATTTAGTAGATGTAGGGTTGTTAAAAAAAGAAATTAGATGGAGAGAGAATGGAGGACAATCATCTAATTTATATATATTACAGAATTTAAAAGATGATAATCAAAAAGAATCTATAAGCAATAATGCACAAAATAAAAATAAAACACAGCAGGAAGAAAAATTTGTTAGTAGTAAAAAATATATTAAACATATTGACTTTACTAATTATGTTAAAGAAAGTGTAAATAATGATGGTGATATACAACCAGAAAAAGATAATATTCATTTAAAAGAAATAGAAGTTATGGATAAAAATAGGTTATTAAATGTTAAAAAAAGTGGTACCAATTTTAGGGATGAAAAATCAATAAAATTAAGATTAGATATTAACGATTTATGGGAAAAAACTAAAAGAAATATTAAGAGTTATTTAGTAATATTGAAAAAAGTAAATAAGATGAAAATTGAAATGGCAGGGGGAGGGTGACAGAACGTGTAATCCTATAACTATATATTTTAAGATTTTAGGGGTATAGAAAAAAAGAGTTTATATATAACTATTAATAAAACAATATAAGAATATTTATAGAATATATAATTATATATTACAGTAAATTATGTTGAAATAAGTATGAAATTGGTATAAAATTATAATTACGTGAAATTTAATAAAAATAAGAGAATTATACACCTGTTATGTCTATAATGGGAAGTCAAAGATAAAAAAATATAAATAGTTAGATGGATTTAGTAGAAAGGTTATTGCGGTTTGTTCAACATAAAATTAATATACACAAAAAAAAGAAAAATAATTGCTGGGTGGATATTAAAATAAAAAGTAAGTAAAATCTAAAGAATTAGCAAGTTAATTATTGTTAGCTTGCAGTGTCGCAATTAATGTTAATTAAAAATTATAAAAAATAAACTGTAGAGAAAGAGGAGAGGTATATGGCATCAATTGAATATGGCATAGACGGATATGGAAGAAAAGTTTATCCTAGGCAAGCAGTTCGTGGGCGCACATATACTTGCCCTTGCTGTTTGGAAGAAATTATAGTACGGTATCGTAATGGAAATTATTTTGCCCATAAACCAATTAAAAACAGAACACCTCTACAGAGAATCTGTCCAGGATATAAAGGAGTTGTAAATTATAAAAAGATTGAGGGAAAAGTCGATAAAGTATATATAATTAACGGGGGATTACCACTATATTTAGGTATTTTCAGAGATGAAAAATATCAATTAAATGCTTACTTTCCTCCATTAAGTCAATCTAATATGAATAGTTTGGAAGAGTGGGGAACAAAAGTAATTGTCACTGAAGGTGGAGCTAAAAAAGAATATTCTGCAAGTAATATAAGGTTTTATAGATTGAAAACAACAGTTGACTGGATAAAGGTCAAATGTAAAGTATTAAAACATCCTATCACAGAAGTGCAACAGAAATGGGAATGGGGCGTTCGGGGATTAGATTGTGAAAAAGATATATTTCATTCCCACTATGCTGGAGGTTTTCGGGTGGCATTGCATTCCAATATTGTGGTTGGAAAAGAGTACCTTATTGTAATAAGAAATAACTTTATTTCTTCGATAAAAGGAGTTTGCTTCGAAAGGAAGGGATGTCTTAGTCTTAATAATTGGTATGATAAGCAAGAATTTTCAATATATGCAATGACCGTTAACAGTATAACAGATGAAGCGATTTCGTATGTTCAAAATAAAGGATATCAATTAATTGGGAAAAGTGATGAAATAATACCTATGTGGCCGCCAGCTCTTATTGAGGGTAAAGAGTTAATATACCGACGACACTCGAATGAAGCATTTTTATTTCATGGTAAATGGGCTGATCAACGCATATTTAATGTGAGTGAATATGGCATAACAAATATTGAAAAAAATGAAAATATATTTGAAACTAGAACAAACAATAAAACTTTATTGTTGTCAGATCATAAATTCAATATTTTTTCAAATGAGATTAGATATATGCTAACTCAGACCAGAAATAATTTTGATAATGATAAGTTATATAAACCCAATATAATGTGGAGAACGGATGAGAGCACATTAAAACTACTAACAGTTGCTGAAAATGAAATATTGAAAGCAAAAAAAATATTCTTTGATACAGATACTAAGATTACCATTTGCATCTTGAAAAAAAATTATGTTGAAATGTCTTCAAAAAGAATAGTTGCGAATCTAAAAAGAAATAGAGTATTAGTTGTAGATATGGGAGCTTTCGGTAAAATATGGCTAGAATCTAAACCGATTATGAATAAAGAAAAAGAAATTAGAAAAATATATATTAATGATATAGTAGAATATTTGTATTGTTGTAATGCAATATCTGTTCCCATACCTAATGAAATTTTACAAGTTTTTGAGTATGCAAGACAGAATTCGGGGAAATTGTATAGGGTCATGTTGCCATGGATACAAAAGCAGAAAATACCATTCGCAGCTGCAAAATATTTGTATTCAATCAAGGAGGTACTTAAAGATGAGTAATGTAGATTTGAAAATACTTAATGGTTTGACAGATAAAGATATTAAGACATTATGTAAAAATGCAGACCTAAATGATATGTTGGAGCCAATTAAACGTAATGAGAAACACTATTCTCAATATAGATCTCAGTTAGGGAGAATGGATAAAAAGTCTATTTTAGTTCAGAAAAATTTGCCTAAATTTGCTTTTAAATTATACAAAAAGGGTGATATGAATTATTTGAAGTTTTTTGCGATTACGGCAATGAGGATGAAAATGGTACTTGAGTCAATCATACATGAATGTATGGGAGAAGAAATTCAGTTGGAAGATGTAAAGAATTATTCGATTTACAATTATAAGAAGTTATTTATTCAAATAATTAAATCGCCAAATTCATCGTTAGATTTAGATTTGTTTTTTTTGCAATTAAAAATTTCTGGTGTAGATGTTACCCAAAAGATGAAAGAAAATATAAGGAAAGAGTGGAATTCCATACAAGAAATTGAAAGTATGCGAAAAAAGATACTAGATACCCAGAAAGAAGAAATGAAGAAAAAGGAAGATGAGTTGCAAAAGGAAATAGCGATTCAAAAAGAAAATCTAAAAAGTAAGATTAGAGAACTTGAGACAGAAGTCCAATCTCTAAATTCTCATATTAACTCAAAAGAAAAGATAATTGTGTTGTTAAAGGAAGAGAATGAAAATTTACATAATGAGTTGAGACAGCAGAAAGGTATTGTTGCAAGTAAAGGGAATGAAATAAAAGATTTAAGAAGGAAATTAGAGAAAACACAATTAAACTTGGATGATATTACTATAAAACTACAGATGAAAATTAGAGATATATACGGAGAAATAGAAAATACTTGGCAAGAAGAAAATGAAGCAAAGTTAAAAGAAAAAATAGAATTAGAACGTATAGTTGTAGAGATGAAGGAGTCGTTTAAAGAGTTAGAGGCAAAAAAAGAACAGCTTAAAAGCAAAGTTGGAGAGTGGGAAGGTTATATTGAAGATTATTTTGTTAAGATGGATCAAAAAGTCATTGAGCATAAAATAGAATCACTTCTCTATGAAAGTGGATGCAAGAGAAGTATGGAAATTGCTGCTACAAGTGAAAATACACCAAAATCTGGAGCCCTTTATATACAGAAAGGTTATAAAGCTAAAGAACTTGAAGAGTTTACGGATTATGAGGATTACATAGATGTTGTAGAAACTAATCTTTCTAATGCAGGAGATAAAATGCCAGTTGGAACAATGTATGATTCATTTAATGCAGCTATTGGAGCAGGATTGTGTCCGCTACTTTGTGGATTCGGTGCCAGACAGCTTGCTCTTGCTCTTACAGCAGCTCGTTATGGAGAAAAGTCAGAAATTATTAGTATTCCGGTTGGATTTAATAATATAAATGAGTTGGCAAGTGCAATTTCTGACTCACAAACTTATTCAGTTATAGTGGAAGATGCTTTTGGTACAATGAATGAGAATACCCTTTTGCCTATTTTACGGAATGTAAATGAGAAGATAGTAGTTTTTACAGCGGAGAGTAATGAAAACCTAAGATATTTACAAAAACACTTTTATAATTATATTCAACTTATTGTTTCAACTAAGAGAAAGAATGTTAAAAAGCATAGTTTAGTGTATTCTGATGCTGATATACTATTTAAAAAACGTATATATACATGGAAAGAACCGGGGAATAAATTATCAAAGAAGATATTAGAGCATATTGGAATGAGTAATTCATATGTAGTAACAAGAGGTAATGTATTGTGTGAACTTTTAGCAGAAGACAAGAATAATTCTGAAGACGATGCATTATACAAATTGATTGAAACAGAGTTGAAATGGATTATTGATGAAGATCAGTATGATAAATTAGTAGACCTAATCCAAGGTAATGAAGATAGGTATTCGGAGAAATTAATTGAATGTGTGGTAAGGTAAAATGAAGGATAAATTAATTAGAATATTAGCTAGAGACTTAAAGGTAAATCGATTTACTGATGAATCTGAGTGTGAGTATAATGAACGTTTAATTTATTCAGCTGGAGCGGCTTGGGCTAAGACTTTGGTATATGGACGTTCATATGCTGATAGTAAATTAAGTGATAGTTTTATAAATACAGATATTATGTACATTGAAACTCATCTGTCAAAAGTGCTAGAAGCATATTTACGATGTTTCGATATCAATCTTGATTGGATAAAAAGTACTTCTGCTTCTGGATATGAAGGACGTGCGCGAGCGTTAGCAAGTCAAATTATCAAGGAAGTTATGTATACTTATAACTTGGCACAAATATTATCAAGAAGAATTACCTCCGTAAAAACATCGTTTTATAAATATGCTGATAATTTATACTTAATTAGAGGAAATGTATTAAATGAAAAAAATGTATATTCTGTTGGAGTAGCTCAGTGGAGAAAAGATGATAATCTAGAAGATTACATGATTGATAGAAAAATCATCAATGTTGCTGGTAAAGATTATTATAGCATAATGGATAAGGAATTTAATTGGAAAGATTCTGACCTTAATGACAATTATCTGATTTTTAAATTAGGTTATAAAGGTGGTTATTCAAAGTGTTGGAAACCAATTAAGCTTAATGAAATACCACTAGGTATTAGTATTATAAGATTGGCCAATGCATATAACGGAGGATATATTTTAGTAAAGAAAAATAAAGGTAAATTACGTATAGTAGAGTTAGAACCCTGGTATATTGAGCAAAAAGAAATTTATAGAATACTTTATGCTTTAAACTATAAAAATGGAACTCCTGCTGAATTCAAGGTGAAAAAGAAAGATGATTATTATATCTTAAGATGTAGTGGAGGGATTCCTTCCTATGAAGATAGAATAATAACATGTTGTTCGTGGCCATACATGACATTTAATAATAAATACTTAAGAATTATTCCTTGCTTTTTGTGGGAGGTTGTAGAAAAACAGATTAATAAATTAGGAATAAAATTGGTTGGCTAGCAAGTAAGGGGAGGAATACATATGAGCGAAATAGGCATAAGAAAGACGCATGATAGTTTAAAAAAACAATTGATAGATTATATAAAAGCACAGTATCTAGCAGAAAATGATTTACTAATGGATGCTGCTGATGAACTACTGTTAGAAAAAGAAGTTCTTTATCAAGAACCGTATATAGAAGTTACTAAGAATTATAAAATAGTAAGTAATGGTTTTGAAAATGCTAAGCTAGATGCAGAAAGAATAGATATTTTAAAAAGTTTGATTGATTTTGGACTAGGCGTTTTCAAAACTCCATTTCAACATCAGGTCAATGCTATTGAGAATTATTATGAGGGAAAAGATATAATGGTTACATCAGGTACTGGTTCTGGTAAAACGGAATGTTTTTTATGGCCAATTCTTACAGATTTGATATACGAATCATATCATAATGAACAGTCATGGAAACAGGAAGGAATTAGAGCATTGGTTCTTTATCCTATGAATGCACTGGTTTCTGATCAGTTAGGAAGAATGAGAAATATTATCGGTAAGAAAGATGATGCATTTCATAAAATATTATGTGGAAAAGGAATAAGAAGAAGAGTAAGATTTGGTATGTATACAGGCAGAACACCATATGCAGGACAGGATAATATAAATAAAAATAAAAATTTAGCCGGCTTAATTCGTAAAAATTACATAGACTCAAATGCACATGATAAGCTTAAAGAGATAGGCCGTATACCTTCAAAAAACTTGGATAAATTCTATAAAAACTTATCAAAAGGATTACAAATAACAGACTCAGAAGATGCGGAACTATATACTCGTGGTGAGATGCAGAAGATATGCCCAGATATATTAATAACCAACTATAGCATGTTGGAGTACATGTTGATGAGACCCATAGAGGATAATTTTTGGAATAAGACAATACAGTGGCTTAATGTGGCAGAAGATAACAAACTTTTATTAGTAATTGATGAAGCTCATATGTATAGAGGGGCATCTGGAGGAGAAGTATCACTACTTATTCGTCGATTAATGGATAAGTTGGGTATAAATAGTTCTAAAATGAAGTGTATTTTAACAAGTGCCAGTATACCTGCTGATAAGAATAATGAGTTGCAAGAATTTGCATGTGGTTTGACTGGGAAGGATTCCGCTCATGATTTTTTCAAGATAATTAGAGAAGAAACGGAGAAAGTTGATAACTATAAAGTTGGCACTATGGAGCAAGCTAGTTTTTATGCAAACTTGTCCTTATATAATTTACAAGGAGAATTTGAGCAACAATTAATTGAATATAATAAATTTGTTGAGATGTATAATTGGTCAAAAGTACCTATAGAAGCAGATAAAATAGGGCACTGGTTATTTAAAAATTTAGCGGAAGATAGCTTAATGTGTCAGTTAATACATGTATGTAGTGAAAAAGGCAAAGCATTTTCAACAATAGCTAAGGAAGTATTTGAGGCAGATGTGCCTATCTCTATTTCTGAACAGGCATTAGAAATTCTTATGCAATTGGGGACAATGGCAAAATCTAATGATGGAAAGGTCTTGCTTGGTTCAAAAGTACATATGTTATTTAAGGGGCTACAAGGACTTTTTGCTTGTGTAAATCCTAATTGTACCCATAGTCATGAAGGAATGGGTATAAAGCTTGGATACATTACGGATAAGAATATCGAAATCTGTCCACATTGTGGAGGTAGAATGTTTGAACTAATGATGGATAGAAAATGTGGAACATTATATATTAGAGTTTTTATAGATGATGAAATGCGTAATGTAGAGCCTTTTGATTTTCTGTGGCCAAGGCATAATCGAATTATTAAAGCACCACATGAAATGCATTTGTGGATTATGCCAGAAAATAGAACTGACCTTTTTAAAATTAATAAGAAGAGAGGTAAAGCTAAAGATAAATCTGTAGTGGGCTATTTAGATTCAAAGACAGGTTTGCTTTTTAGAGAAGAATCTCATGCAGGTGAAGAGGGGTATTTAAAGGTTCTAATTTCAGATTATTTTAGCAAAGAGAATGAAGCATATTCCTTTTCAACTTGCCCGAATTGTGGTAAAGACTACAATAGGATTACACCATTTATTACTAGAGGTAATGAACCTTTTGCCAATATTGTTAAAGCACAGTTTGAGTCTCAGGTAAGTAAGGATATGAGTCTGAATAATGAAGGTAAAAAAGTTTTGCTTTTCTCAGATAGTAGGCAAAGAGCTGCTACGTTAGCAAGAGATATGACAATCTCATCAGATGGTGATGCAGGTAGACAAGCTATCTTTATGGCTCAAAAACTTTTAGATGATAGCCGAGAAGGTGATAATACGCTTGATTTGCTTTATTATGCATTTTTGAAAGTTGTATACGACAATAAGCTCAATTTTTTTTATGGGGAAGAAAAGGATATATTTAAGAGCCATTTGAAAAAGTATGAGGAGTTTTATTCTTTACGTTCTCGTGTTAGATTTAATAACATGGATAAAAAAATTGGCAATCCACCACAAATGTTTTACCAACTATTACTGAAAAATATAAGTGATAGTTACCGTTCATTTAATAATCTTGGACTTGGACAAGTGGTGTTGGCTGAATCAGGTGATGCCGGTGAAGATTTAGAATATGAAATTTTAGGAAAAGCTGAATTACTTACGGGGATATGTGAAGAAGATATAAGAGCAATTTATAATACTTGGATTCAATATTTGTTAGTCAGAAAAATTGCTGTTTTTCCTGAGATAGGTGATGATGTCAGAAACAATATTTTGGCATATGATCGTGGAGGATTTGGAATTGATGAAATAGCCAAATTTCCACAGTTTATCAATGCAATATTAAGCGAGTACGGCGTGACTGGTGATAAAGTACAGATACTACTTGATAAATTTGATTTCATGACAGAAATATTACAGGCATCTGGAAGAAACCATAACAGAAAATATGTATTTGGATCAAGATTGGAATTAAAGACGGCTGAAAATTCAAAATGGTATAAGTGTCATCGATGTGCAGGTGTTTCTACCTATACTTTATGGGGTCATTGTATTTATTGTGGAAGTAAAGATTATGTGCATCTTATAGATGAGGAACATCTAAATCGATACTCATTATGGAGAATGCCGGTTTTAAATGCAATTGCCGGAGAGAAGATCAGGAATATTACTACTGAGGAGCATACAGCACAATTGTCATACAAGGATACAAAGAAAAATATATGGGTAACCACAGAAAAGCATGAGCTTGCATTTAGAAACATTACACTTGAAGAAGATGAAGAACCTATAGATGTGTTGAGTTGTACGACTACAATGGAGGTTGGTATTGATATAGGCTCTTTGACAAGTGTTGGGTTGCGTAATGTTCCACCTATGCGTGAAAACTATCAACAAAGAGCAGGTCGTGCAGGTCGTGCAGGTGCAGCTGTTTCTTCGATTGTTACTTATACAGAAAATGGACCACATGATGCTTGGTATTTTAAACATCCAAGTGAAATAATATCTGGTACGCCAAGAATACCATGGATTGATGCAACAAATAAGAAATTAGTGAAACGACATATTAATCTAATTTTGTTGCAGGAATACTTAAGAACAGGGCAGCTGGGATTGGATGATATTAATACTATCAACTTCTTTGATACTGGAGAAAATTTGAATTATTTGTCATTCATTGATTGGGCTAAAGAAAATATTGCATCAATAAGAAAAAGAGAAAATGTTTTAATTCCTTTAAAAGAATTCAATTGGAAGACTTATATTAAAGAACTAGATGATAACATTTGTATTATTGCCTCAAAGGTGGAAGAAGCTCCTTTTATGTATACTCCACCAGTGAAAACAGATGACTCACGCTCTAATTCATATCGATTAATGGATGTATTATTTTCAGAAGGTATGCTACCAAACTATAGTTTTCCAAGAAATATAGTGCACTTTTGGATTGAAGATTTAAATGGGGTAGTAAAAGAGAGTCCAGAAAGAAGTATTGATATTGCGTTAAGTGAATATGCACCAGGTCGTTCACTTGTTGTAAATAAGCAGACATATATATCGGGTGGACTATTTGATTATTATACAAAATTCCAAAAAGATAAAAGATTTAAGGCAGCCGAGGCATGGCTTGAATTGGAGGATGAATATAATAAAAGAGTTATTTGTTGTACTAATCCGTTTTGTGGGTGGTTTGGTGTTAATGAAAAATATGAGAAATGTCCTCTGTGCAACGATACTTTAGAATCACATACTATGATTAAACCATGGGGATTTGCTGCAAGAGAAGGAAGAAACATTCCTGAAACTCATGAGAACCAAGAGATGTCTTATGCAAGCCAGCCATCTTATTCATCCATGCCATCTGGTGCGAAAATGCGAGAAGTGGGGGTTGCCGGATATATCAAGATGGAGAATAGAGATAATCAGAAACTTGTTATTATAAATAAGGGGCCTGAGGAAGAAGGTTTTGAACTGTGTGGAAAATGTGGAGCTATTGAGCCTAATATTGGTAATTCTACAGAGAAAAATAATAGAAAGAGACCATATAAGATTCCATATATGAAAGATGATTCCATGAAGTGTAGTCATAATTATTCAAACGTCTATCTTGGATATGAGTTTAATACCGATATGATGGTATTAGAATTGAAGCTAGACGAAAGCAAATTGGATTTAGAAGCCCCATTTTCAGTTTGGTTAATACCTGCGCTTACTACTTTTACTGAGGCATTGGCGGTGGCTGCCAGTATAGAGTTAGATGTTGAATTCGGTGACATGAAAAGTGGTTTTCGTATAAGAACCGTAGGAAATAACACATATGCAGATGTTTATCTTTATGATAGCTTAAGTTCAGGAGCAGGATATGCAGGAAGAGTTTCAAGACTGATAGATTCTGTTTTGAATAAAATGAATGAAATATTTGTAGATTGTGATTGTTCAGGCTCTTGCCCAAATTGTCTGCAACACTTCTGGAATCAGAGGCAGAAGTGTAATTTAGATAGATTCTTAGGAAGTGACTTCTTAGAATTTATGAGAGGTGGAAAGTTAAGGGTTTCGGTTGAAAAAGAGGAGCAAGAAAAATATTTTAATCAAATTATTAGGATAGCAGAAATGCAAAGGTATCATAAAATTATTGATAAAAAAAATAATAAGTTCTATTTAAAAACTAGAGATGGTGAAAAAGAAATTATTATTTATCCGGCCATGTGTAATTTGAAAGTACTTGATATAAAGAATAAGATTTGCTTATCTGATAGAATGTGTAAATATGCTATTTCAGAAATCTGGCAGAGTATACGTCAACAATTATAAATGAGTTAAAATATTAGATACTATATAATAGTAATGGATAAAAACAGGAATAAACAATATTATTATTCATGGATTATATTTACATTATATATGTATATTATGTCTATAATGTGTAGTTGGCAAGGCATCTTACAAAGCTATATAATATGAAATTGTAAAAGCAAGAATGTAACATTGGACGTTTGCAAATTAATTGGAGGATAATAACATGGAGAAAATAAATGTATTACACCAAATGAATGAATTGAAAAAAATATTGTCATATTCTAAAAATATTGGGTTTTTCTTTGGAGCTGGAACTTCCTGCGCATTTGGTCTTCCTAATATAAGTAACCTGACCCAAGGAGTTGAAGACTCTTTAGAACCTTCATTGAAAGATGAATTTATTAAGGTTAGGGAAAGTTTAACCCAATTGATAGGAAAATCAATCATTACTATAGAGGATATTCTAAATTATATTCGCCAGATAAGAGACATTACGCATGAAAAAGATGACAGAGAACATGATGGGATTTCTGGTGTTAATGCAAAGCAGCTTGATTTAGCTATCTGTAGGTGTATTTTTGATATTATAAAAGGAAAAGAAGGTAATGCAGATATTACGGATATTCAGAAGTTCCTTGCTTGGTATGATACGTCTAATAGAAATTATGTAAAAGAAATTTTTACAACAAATTATGATATGCTTTTAGAAAAGGCAATGGAAGTAAACTGCATTCCATATTTTGATGGTTTTGTTGGTTCGTATGAACCTTTCTTTTGGCCTGAAAGCATTGATAAATTTGTGCCTGTTTCTGAATTAACGGGTAATTGGATTCGGTTGTGGAAAATTCATGGTTCATTAAACTGGGAATCCAAAGGTGGATTAAATGGTGAGCCCCTAAAAATTATTCGAGCTGGGAAAATTGATGAGCCTCAAAATGAGATTCTGATTTACCCGTCAAAAGAAAAATATAATTTATCGCGAAAGCAGCCATTTATTGCATATTTTGATAGATTAAAAAACTATCTTCTTCGCGGTGAATTACTTTTTATTTTTTCTGGTTATTCATTTTTTGATCAACATATCAATGATGTTGTTTTTAATTGTCTACGGCAAAATGCCAGATTATACGCAGTTGTTTTATGCTTTTCCGATGAACAAGTTGAATTTATGCAAGACTTCGGCAAATCATATTTAAATCTCTGTGTAATGGGACCAACTAAAGCAATTGTGAACGGAAACCTTTGCGAATGGTCATTCGATGATGCAGAAGACGATAATGATAAATCAGAATTTTACTGGAATGAAATTGATAAGAATTTCACATTGGGAGATTTTAAAAAGCTGATTGATTTTTTAATTGAGAATTCAGGTAGACGGTCTATCATTGAGGAGGCCATACATGCAAAATGAAATCACATATCTTGGGAAAATAATACGTGTAGATTCAAATACGATTGAAGTACAAATTAGCGATAGTATTCCATCATCAAGTCCAATTATTGGGGCGAAGGTTTACAAAATTGGTCAGATTGGAACGTTTGTAAAAATACCAGTAGGAAATATTGTGTCATACGGGATAGTTGAATCTGTCAGTAATATGCCAAGCAAAGAAATTAGTTCTGATAATCAGCAAAATTTGTATAGCAGATATTTAACAATCAACCTTATTGGTGAAAAAATTGGAGATAAAAAATTTGAAAAAGGAATTGGATTGTACCCAACAATAAATGATGAAGTTCACATTGTTGTTGAATCTGATCTTAAAGATATTTATGGCGAATCTGATAATGGGCTAATTGCCATTGGAAAACATTCGTCATCAGATAATTTAGATGTATATCTTGATTTACATAAGTTAGTGTTAAGACATTCTGCTATTTTAGGTTCTACTGGTAGCGGAAAGTCCAACTCGACAGTCGCCATTGTAAAACGCATTGTTTCGGAATACTCAAATTCAAGAGTCGTATTAATTGATCCTCATGGAGAATACGGATCTGCTTTTCCTGAGGCTAAGGTATTACGCATTAATGACAAATGTAGCCCCCTGTATATTCCATTTTGGCTTATGAATTTTGATGAGCTTGCCTTTTTTCTGGTAGGAGCCAAAACAACAGACGATTCACGTCCTGAATATAGACTGTTTCGCGAATTGATTACGAATTTAAAAAAGAAGCATTATAAGTTAAAGTCTGGAAACGTGAATCCTGATTTTATAACTGCAGATTCCCCAATACCATTTAGCTCTAGAGAACTTTGGCATACTATGAATTGGTGGTTGAATGCAAGTTTTTCTACTAATCAGAGTAAAGACGTTCAAAATGAAGAAACAGCTTGTCAAACTAGTCATGGAGAAGCTGAAACTCTTAGACCAGCGGAGTTTAAACCATATGCTATGGGAAGTCAAGCACCTTATAAAAGTAAACATCAAGAATACTATTCATATGAAAAAAAATTGTTAAGTCGATTAAAAGATAGTAGATATGATTTTCTCTTTTATTCTGGTGATTATAAAGATGAAAATTCTTCAAAAGATTTGCATAATTTATTGCGTGAATGGATCGGCGGACCAGAACGTCTTACAATATTAGATTTAAGCAATGTTCCATTTGAAGTTTTGGATATTACAGTGGGACTTATAACTCGTTTTATTTATGATAGTATGTTTTGGGGTAGATACGAAAGTTATACTGGTAAAAATAGACCTTTGTTATTAGCTTACGACGAAGCCCATACTTATCTTGGTAAAAGTGAGAGCATAACATATGCTAAGACTGCTGTTGAACGTATATTTAAAGAGGGGCGTAAATTTGGAGTAGGAGCAATGGTTATTTCGCAACGACCTTCTGAGATTTCGGAAACCATTCTTGCACAAGTCGGAACATTTATAGCATTACGCTTAACTAATTCAATGGATCAATCAATAGTTAAATCTTTAGCACCAGATAATATGAATAGTCTTATTAATCTTTTACCATCTTTAAGAATTGGAGAAGCAGTGGTAGTGGGGGAAGCAATAAGAATTCCATCAAGAATTAGATTACCACTGCAAAATCCAAGACCAGACAGTGCGGATCCAAAACTAATTGAATGTTGGAGCAAAACATTCACAGCTGATCCTGAAGATTATAAGTCTGTCGTCACAAAAATACGTGAACAAAAACTTTGATAAGGAGAGTGAAAGTAATGGATAGAAAGTATGTTGAATCTGAAGCGATTGAAAGTATAGGATATGATTTTCCATCAGGAATATTAGAAATTGAATTTAAATCTAATAACGTTATATGGCAATACCCAGATTTTCCTGAGTATATGTGGTATGAATTTGAATCTGCAGAATCCAAAGGAAAGTATTTTCATGCAAATATTAACAAACAATTTACACCAAATGGATATCGTGTAGGTTAATAATAAAAAACAATATTGATTTAGGCTATAATTTAGTGGTTGAAATGTTGCAGTTTAGGGATATTAGAAAATTGGGTAGAGTTGTCACCTGTAGGCCAAAAGGAGTATCTAATGAAAACTTATAGTATTTTTAAATCAATAGTGTTTACATTAACAACAATAATATTATTTTTTTATGGGGGATTATATTTCCTATTATGGAAGACGACCCAATGTAGGGTATATTATAGGGAGGGACAGTTTCAGTAGGAACGTACAGACTAGTATTTAAGTTTATAGAATTTTTATTATTTAGCTCAGTACCTATTGTTAAAAATATGATTTTGAAAATTCATATTTAAAGGGGCAATGGGTAGGGTGTTATCGCGGATTGGATAACAATCCGAACTATTATGTAGATTATTTTGAGCAAGCTTTTGAGGGGTTGGTCATAAGAGGAAAGTGTTATGCGAATAATGGCTCATTTAAGGGCAGTTGGATTTCAGATCATGTAATTGTTAATGAAGAGAAAGGCACAATAACTTATACATACGAAACAGATATGATAAATAGTACTCATTAAGCCAAAGATAGCTGTATTTAATTTTGAAAGTAGTAGTAAGAGTAAACATCCTAAAAATATGTTTGGCTTTTCATCAGATATTTTTACAGCGCAAAAATTACTTTCATTGGAAACAAGGGTTGAGTTAAAGAAAAGCATAGCTGATAAAGGATCTGATTAATATTGCAAAGGAACTTTATGAAGAAATCATCATTATTTTGATTAAAACAAGATGGCGATATACATGAGATTGTAGTTAATAGTAAGTGTATGACCAACTTTATAGAGGGAAATTACTCCATAGGTTGCATCTTAAGAATCTTCTATGTAATCCGCGTATGACATACGTGAGAGCATACACATATCTTACATTATTCATATACGGTAAAGTTAAACCAAATAAGCATTAGGCTAAAAAAGAGATGTATGGTAGGATGCCAATTATAGCAATATGGTGTCCTAACTTAACTTCCAATTAGGCTAATTTTTAAAGGTAGCTATAAGAGAAACTAAAAAAATTGATAATGAAAGGAGCAGACACATGAATGATAAGCAATTTATTGACGCTTTTACATCAGCAGGGGGATGGTTTATAGCCAAGTATTATGAAATGATTGCTGATTTTTGTGGTGAAAATAAAGAGTTAGTATTACTAATATTTGAAGACGGAACAGATAAAAGAATTACGGGAACATCGACAAGAGTATCAAGTGTTAAACGAATTATAGAAGGTGGGCGTCAAGTAGATGCATTAGTAAAAATTAGAGAATTCAAAGAGAATTGCACGAATACATCCAGAAAGTAGGAAAATAACATCAAAAATTTTAAAAGGAAAATTTAATATATTATTTTATCATTATCAATATATACTGATTGTTATATTTGTCAGGATAAGATATGATAGTAACGACATGGAACAATCGAGTTACAATGATTCAGGTGCAGGTTATGGAGTGAGGATTTCTAAATCAGATAGAGCTAAAATGTTTATGCATCTTGGAAGAATGTTATTGTCCATATTGGTAAATTTGGAAACAGTAAAGCGATCTCTATTAAAGATACTTTTTGGACAACGAACTACAAAGTATGAAGATAGGAGAATTTGATTGCTAACGGATTAGATAAGTGGTAAAAAGGGAAACCATGAACTCATATTATTTCCTCAAAATTATAATAAGTTCATATTAATGGTCAAAAGTGTAAAAGGACTTGCAATATGGGGAGGAAAAAGCACCTTTACATATGATGGTTGTGTTGAAATTGGAACTAGAATATACTTTGGTAAAAAGTTGAAAATATGTTAGTAAACATACATAAAGGATTAGCAAGGTAAATTGTATTAGCTTATAGAAATTAAAGTATATTTAAAATTATGAAAACAAACCGTAAAGAAAGAAAGAAGAATATGGCATAGATGGATATGGAAGAAAAGTTTATGCCCAACGCATTTAGTGGGTGTACATATACTTGCCCTTATTGTTTGGAAAAAATTAATGTTGGAAATGTCATGACAGAGAAGATTATTTTGCACATAAATCAATTACCATTCCTGAAACTCATGAGAATCAAGAGATGTCTTATGCAAGCCAGCCATCTTATTCATCCATGCCGTCTGGTATAATAATTGTGGTATATTTACATATAGTGTATATAGTATATCTGAAGTTGAAAGATGAATGACTAAAGAATAGCATTAAGTTAAAGTTAGGATTATCTAATGATGAACTATAATATAAATAATGGTGATTTTTATTATAACCTTTCAACTAAGTATATTATAGACAATATGAATTATAGGAGTTAATATATGAAAATGTTAGAGGCAATAGATTATTTTATTGAATATGAAGGTCACAATATCTTACATAGTATTGCAAATATCAAATCTAAACTTGATTTGAAAAATGACAAGGTAACTAAACCAAAAGAAATTATAGAAGTTGTTTCAGCACGAAAATATAATAAAGCATTACAAATAATTGATTGGAAATTAAATAAACTGGATAATGAGAAGAAAGAAAATGTTAGAAAAAAACTAAAGAATTTAATTTACACTAAAAATATTATTGCATCAGAAGAAATAAAAAGTTGTGTTGATGAGATTTTTCACATGCTTTATACATCCGAAAAAAAAGAGTTTATCAAAAAACAGAAAAATGATATTTTAGAAGTAATATCACAAAATGATTTTTTATTAATGTATCCAGTGTATAACTTTGGATCAACATTGATTCCAATGTGTACTTATCATTGCACTTACAACGATGACAAAGTAGTAATACTAGAATATACATTTACGGAAGAACTGTTTTTGGGTATCATGGGTTATGATAATGATATTGATGCGTATTTTGATAGCAAAAAAGATCGACAAAATTTTTTTCGTTCCATTAATAGTTATGATAACAATAATATTATTGAATTGACAGACATTATTTTAGAAGAGATTTATAAAAAAATACCTAAGTCGAAAATGATATTACAGTCAAAACAACAGAAGCACTTTAAGATTGCTATAGATGGAAGTTTCTCAGAATATGTTGCTCCTTTTAAAGAAGAATTGTTGCTGGTTAAACATAATCTTCAAAGTAAAGAATCTATATTATTAAATAAATACTTAATAAATGAAACATCCAAAGAATACCATTTGTCAATGTCTAGAATATCACATCATGGAAGTTATCCATTTGAAATAGATTATATAAAGGAATCACTTCCCAAATATGGAGTTAACGAAAAGCAATGGTCAATAATTGATAGAAGTCAAAATAGTAATATGCTGGCTGTTACAGGCCCACCAGGAACTGGGAAAACTACTGTACTTAAAGAGATTATTGCAGATAATTTTGTTAAAAAGACAAAAGCATTAATTGATGTATGGGATAAAGATTGGACTATGTGTAAAAGTGGGGTTTACGAATCACCTCTTGGTGGTGAGAATAATTATTCAATCCTTATTAGTTCTACAAATAATAATGCAGTAGATAATTTGGGAGATGAATTAGCCAAAGAGATAAAACTGTTTAATAGAAGTAAGTTGAGTAGAGTAAAAAGTACTTTTTGTGCAAAAATGGGTAAAAAGGATAACATTGAAACTTTTATTAAAGAATGTTTTTTACCTTTAATTCAAACATTGAATGATATTGAAGAATATAATGAAGATCTATCATTAAACAAAGAATTTATAAATATATATATTGATATTGAAAAATTTAATGAAAGTATAGCATTGTTTGATAATGTTAAAGATGAGCTTGAAAGTGTAGGAATTAATGTATTTGATTATGATAGTGTCAATCAAATAGATATGGAATTACAAGAAAAAAGCAATCAGATTAATGATGATATCTGTACTAATAAAGAAATTATTAAATCACTTGAGTCTAAAATAAACGATGATCAACATGAGATTGTAAAAGATAATAAGAAAATAGGGACTTTAGAAAATGAATTAGACAACATTAAAACTAGACAAGAATCAATCAATAATATTAAGTCCATCCCTGTTATCGGACGAGTTTATTTATTATTTGTCAGTAAAGAAATTACTGAACTTGATATAAAAACTGAAAATACAAACAAAGAACTTAGTGGTTACAGAGATTCTAGTTTGTTTTTATCAAATGAGGTAATAAAAAATGAAAAGGAAATTAATAAAATTAAACAACAGAATATAGAACTGAATGATATATTAAATAAAAATAAATTAGTTACAGGAGTTATAAGTAGATATTTATCTAGATATATAGAATTCAAACAATTAATGAATAATTATAACATTAATCTAGATGTCAATGAATCAAGATATAAAATTTGTAATTGTGAAGCATTGCGGATGAAAAGAAGTAGACTGTTTCAATTGGCATTATTTATTAATGAAGCATACATCATTAAATACAGAAAACAAATTACCGAAGATCTAACCATAATACTTAATGAACCAGTTGGTATACTATTTAGTAAGTATTATAGGAGTACATATATATATGAGGAATCAGTAGAAAAGGATTTGAGAGCATTATGGGAAGTATATTTTTTGTGTTTTCCAGTGATAACTACAACATTGCACTCTTTACATAAAGGGAGTTTTCATATGATAGATAATATTTTTGATCTACTTCTCATAGATGAAGCTGGTCAAGTAATGCCTCATTATCTAGTAGGACCAATGTATAGATCACGTAGAGCAATTATTGTGGGAGATGTACTACAACTTAATCCAGTAAGAAATCAAGTATATCCAGAAGTATTTGAAAAATATGAAAAGCAATATGGTTTAAATGACATATATAATTTGGATAATCAGAGTGCTCAGAGTTTTGCAAACAGAGTTACAGACTATTATGAATTACTGGATAATAAAAAAATCGGTATTATACTTGAAGAACATAGGCGCTGTGAAAACAATATAGTAATGTTCTCTAATGATCACGTATACAGTAATAGAATGAAGATAGTGAAGATGAATGAAACGAAAGAATTGTTGGGCACCAATCTTGCTTTTGTAGATGTAAGAGGAATCAAAAATAAGGATTACACCAATAATGCTGAAGTCAATATTTGTAAAGCTATTGTGGCTGAATTAAAAAAGACTAGTCCTAACAGTGAAATAGGGATAATAACACCTTATAAAAATCAGGAAAAATTATTGGAATATAATATTAATAGTACTAATATTGAATGTGGTACAGTTCATAGATTTCAGGGGAAAGGCAAAGATATAATAATCATAAGTCTAGTTGTAAGTTCAATAAAAGACAAAAAAGGATTAAGTTTCCTTGGAGCTGAGCCTAATTTTTTGAATGTAGCATTAACCAGAGCCAAGAAACAGTTAATTATTGTTGGTAACTATGATATCTTGGATGGAAGTCATTATTTATCAAAGTTAAAACAAACGATTAGTACACATGGTAATGTGTATTCATTTTTTCATGATGAGTTTAAAATGAACATGGAAGTTTACAAACAAATGCAGAGAATTATGTCTTTTAGTTTGATAAAGAATGAAGAATATAACCGTATTTTTGCAAAATTTGAAGCTGTTAAAGGTTTACTATCCAACGATGAACATTACAAATTACTAAATAGTTTATTTGAAACAACAGAAAGTATTGAAGTATGTAGCCCATGGATAAATAGGGTAGTTGCTAAAAATGATTATATTGAGAAAATTCAAAGCTATGTAGAAACAGGCAAGAAGTACAAAATATTTTTTGGTAATAAAAAAACTAAATATACCCTTTCATCAAGAGAAGAGATAAGAAGGATTGTAGAAAAGGATTCAAGATATGCTACTACTGATAATAAGATTGAAGATGAAGTTGAGATGATAATGTCAATACAAAGAGCTATTGGAGAAAATTTAGTATATAAGCCACCTATGCATACTAAAATTCTTATTATTAATAATCAATATATGGTTATTGGATCTCACAATTGGTTATGTAAAAATGGTTTAGGACATAATAGTCCAGATGAGTTAAGTTGTATTGTTGAAGATGAGAGTATGATACAATATGTACGTAGTGAAATTATGAAATGTCTATAAGAAAAAGTTCAGAGAATTTTTAAGTATAAGGAATGTTTCTGAGTGATTTAATGTGGGAATATTTTATTGCAAATATACATGAAGATAATTAGTAGAAGAATCTAATATTAGGAGGTAATGTACTTGATATATAGTAATAATATACTTGAAATGCACGCAAAATGTTGGGATTACTTAATAAATATTCAAAAGATAGATAAAACTTTTTACTTTGCACCAAGAAAAATTAACAATCTAAATAGATTAGAACAAGGATACTTTTTTCTTGGTAATGATGATTATTTAGACATATCCTTTTGGGATGGTAGTGATACTATAGAAAAAATACATAATATCGCTTGGGGAGTAAAATCTAATGGTAGATGTTTCATATCAATAAGCTCAAAAGACAATGCAAATAAAGTTAAGTATTTAGAAGAATTAGTACATATATTAAATCAAAGGACAGGTAATGATTTTTGTCATATAAAAGAAACAAAATGGTGGTATGAATATCCTGAAGAAGTTTACTTTTTGGATAGTTTACAAAGCTTTTTAAATAAGGAAAAACCAATTATAGATGAGTATATTAAAAGGCATAAAGAAATAGGTATTAATATGTTAAACAGTGAGTTTAATAAACAATATGTATTAAAGAGGTTACAACAAAATGATAATATTAAATTTGAGGAAAAGAAAAGACAAGAGGGGATAGTGAGTGTATCTCCATCAAGTTATGTAAAAGTCTTACATCATAATGAGTTGCAAAATGCAATGGTAGAATATTTAAATAGCGATAGTAATAATAAATCTGTTACTAGTGAGGTAGATAAAGTAGATATAACCGTTAAGACAATCACTGGAGAAACAATATTTTATGAACTTAAAACATGTGATGTAAAAAATGCAATAAGATTAGCTATAGGACAATTGTTAGAGTACTGCCATTATCCTGATAAAAACAAAGCTGATAAATTGGTTATTGTTACGAAATATAAACCTAGTAGAATTATTATATCTTATATTCAACATATCAGACATATTTATAAGATACCTATTTATTATCAACAGTTTGATATGAATGAGAAACACTTATCTGATTTTTATTAAAATATACTATTCTATAGGTTTTTGAGATGAACATTGCTAAAGTGAGGAATAAATTATGAAAAAAACAGAATTTTATAATAGCGTTGAAAATGCAAGACAGGAAGCATATGAAACAAACGTGGCAAATAAAATAATTGATCAGCTAAAAAAACTGCGTTTTAGTAATAATGAAAATAGTGCAAAACGGTGGATTTGGGAACTGTGCCAGAATGCAAAGGATGTATGCAATTCTACAGGAAAAGTAAAAATAAGTATATATTTAGATAAAGAGAACAAAAAAGTATTTTTTCGCCATAATGGAAAAGCCTTTACAACAGAGAATCTTGTGTATCTCATTGAACAGGTTTCGACTAAAGATCGTATACTAGAGGGTGATGACAGAAAAAGTGGAAAATTTGGGACTGGCTTTTTAACAACACATTTGTTATCAGAGACTGTGAAAATATCAGGTTTAGTAATTGATAGAAATAAAGATTTGGCTCGTTTCTGTATTACATTGGACAGAACTGGAAGAAAAAAGTCAGAGATTATAGAATCTATCCATCGTTCAATTGAGCAGTTGCGTGACTGTAAACCCATAGATGGTTGTGAAATTGTTGATGAAAATGATTATAATACTGTATTTGAATATGATTTGGATGATAGTGGACTAGAGGTTGCTATGGAGGGATTAAAAAATTTAAGAATTTCAGCTCCGTATGTACTCTCTATGCTGCATGAAATTGAAGAGATTAGAATTGATCCATTTGGAGAAGTATATGCCTATAAAATGGAATATAATTATTTATTAGAAAACGCTGCTGTTTATGAAATCGAAAGTCAGATTAACGGTGAAAAACATAAAAGTTATATATTAAATTTAACAGAAGAAGATATAACTATATCTATTATGTTTGAGAAAAAAGAAGGTAATATATTTATTAAGTCATATGATAAAGAACAACCAAAGATTTTCTGCGATTTTCCATTGGTGGGAACAGATGATTTTCCGTTTCCTGTTATTATTAACTCTACATACTTTAATCCCACCGAACCACGTGATGGGATATTTCTTACTAGTAAGTCAAAAATTGAGGAAGAGATAAAAGAAAATCGCCAAATATTAGTTAAGGGTTGCGAATTATATAAGTGCTTATTACAATACGTATCTAAAAATGGTTGGTATGGAATATATAATATTACCAAATTGGACAGATATGAGATAAAGGAATGGTATGATGATAAGTGGATTAAAGATAAAATTGTTGATGCGTGTAAAAAAACAATATTAAGTACTCCTATCATAGAAAATTGTAAAAAGGAACGGATAGAAATTAATGATAGGTTTGGGGACACGCAGGTACTTATTGTTTCAAATTGTGATAATTTAGTTAGGACACAATTATGGGAATTGGGTAGTGTTTTATATCCAGAGGCTATTCCATGTTATGAAGAGTTTCATTATTGGTATAACTCCTTGTGGAATAAATGTAGAAATTTCACATTTCATGAGTTGACAAATAGATTAAATGGATTAGGTAATATAGCCAAGCTTTGTGCACTCTTAGGTCATACCAAATGGAGTGAGTGGTTAGAAAATTATTACCGTTTGGCAGGATGCAATAAAGAATTTGTAGAGGTGATAACCAGCAATCAAGTTGCTGTTGTTCCTAATCAAAACGGTGATTTTTGTCTATTATCTGAATTAGCTATTGATGATAATGTATTGATTGAGTATAAGGAACTTTTGAATTTTTTTGGTGTGGATTGTAAGAAGTCGCTGATACATTTGCAACTACCAAATCAAGCGTGGTTTTCATGCAAATATTATCACAACTCCGATATATTAAAAGCGATAGAAGATAATGTAGATAATTCAGATAAAGGGCACTTAGAGAAGATTTATTTTAATATTATCCAACTGTCTACTTCCAATTATAAAGGAATAGAGCAACAGAAAAAAATTATTGAGTATGCTTCAGTAATTTTTAAAGCGCATTTTTCTATTAAATATGTGGAAATTGTTTCTGATAAGCTCTTAGAAAATGGATATAAATATATCATGACAAGCATTGCTGACTATATTAGTGAGTGTGAAAGTATAGATAACCTTGCCCAGCATGTGGGAAGAGAAAATAAAAATATGCTGCATTGGATTTCTGATTTTATTGAATTTGCAGTTGCAAATGAATATGGGAACTTGATTGAAAAAAGTACAAAACCTATATTACCTAATCAGAATGGTGTTTTCGTTGTAAAAGATAATCTGTTCTTAGATGATGAAATGGATGATACATTAAAGGATTTGGCGAAATTTGCAGGATATGATGTGAGGAAAGAATTGCTTGCTAAAGAAATTTATTTAAAGTTACCAGAGAACCGTACAAAAAGAGATGAAGATTTGTCTTTGTGTATTACCCAATATGTAAAGAAACACAAGGGAAGTAACTTGGAAGTAGTAAAAAAATGTTTTAGTAAATTACTTGTGTGGATAAATGATAATGATGATAAAGCAAAGGTAATTTTTGAAGAGTTATATGATAAGAAGTATTATTTATATGATGACAAAGAAATTGCTGAGAATATAAGGAAGGCAGAAGCATTTGATATTCTTATGCAAAAATATGATATATCGGATCCTGATGTGTTGGAAGACATTATCTGTCAGAGCCAAATTAATAGTGATGAAGCTTTTGTTGAGCCAAAAGAAGAAGTAACAGAAGAAGTGTTACTTCAATGTGGTATTGATTCAGAGGACGAATTGAACAAAGCATTTAGTAATAAGATGTTTGCGGATAATTTTGTGCGAGAAACAAAACAAGGTAGTTCAGTTTACGAGTATGTAAGACAAATCCTTGAGCGCTCCAAGAATAGGATTATTAAATATCTTAGTCACAAAGATGATTACGACTTATCCAAATTTCAGCAGGTAGCTCGGACTGTATTTATAATAAAAAAAGGGAAAGAGGAAATATATCTTTTGACAAGACCTTCTGATGGAGGAGAAATTCGTCTATATTATGAAACAGAAAAGGATGTTTTAGACTATTCTAAAGATTGGGAACTTTGGGTTGAAGATGGAAAAAATGAGCCTGAGAAGATTACCTTTGGAAGAATGATAAAACTTACAGGTATTAATAGAATTCCATTAACGAGAATAAAGGAGATTAGATAATGGAAATAAATATAGACTATATAGTGAAAATAATTGAAAATAATAAAAAAGAAAACCTTGTATGTATGGTTCTTGAAATGCGCCCAGGAATGCTTGCTAAGTGTGTTTCAGGATTAGCGAATGTAGCTGGTGGGTATATAATGATAGGTGCAGAAGTTAGTGATGGGAAAATATGTATCAAAGGTTTTCTAAAAGCATTCAATATGGGCGAAATAATGGAAAACGTTAAGCATATGTTGTCAGAAGATCCGTTAGAGA
Organism: Vallitalea longa; assembly: GCF_027923465.1. Taxonomy (NCBI): domain Bacteria; kingdom Bacillati; phylum Bacillota; class Clostridia; order Lachnospirales; family Vallitaleaceae; genus Vallitalea; species Vallitalea longa. Next base: position 33,813 of record NZ_BRLB01000016.1, on the reverse strand, counting down.
GTTATGGAAATGTACGTATAGGCAGTAAAAATGTTTTTGTAATAAAAGTAGGTAAAACAAAGCAGAAAGTATCTTCAGATGGAAAATACTATCTCTATACTGACAACTCAATAGAAATTGTAGAGGATAGTAAAAGATTTGAAAACCCAAAACTATTTATCTCTTATAGGGAATGTGATGCACCAATTGTTGACCTACTAGAAGGTGTCATAAGAGATAAAATGGATAATGAAATAGAAATATCCCGATATACGCAAATTACATATAAAGAAAGTTTTAAACAATTTATGAACAGTATTCAGGCTCATGACTTTGTTTTGAGTGTGGTAAGCGATTCTTATTTGCGTTCACAGGCATGTATGTATGAGGTAGGTGAAACAATAAAAGACCATCATTATAGGGAGAAGTTATTATTTGTAGTATTAGGAGAGAATGAGAGAAAGTATTATGGTGAAAATGCACCTAAAAAAATAGCTGCCAATATTTACGGGGGACCATTGGCAAGATTAGAGTATGTGAACTATTGGAAAAACCAGTACAAATGCTTAGAAAAGATGATAAAAGAGATTGATGATTATGAAGCAACTAGAAACGCAGCAAATGATTTAAAAGAGATAGGGCAGATCTATAGAAATGATGTTGGAGAGTTTCTTGATTTCTTATCAGATGAGAATGGAAGGAGCTTTGCTATGTTAGCAGAAAATGATTTTGAGGATATTGTAAATTGGATTAGAAAATGATTTGATAAACCAAAATAGATAGAAAGATCATTTTTATAGAAACTATACAATATATATCCAAATTTCCTATTGTATTAATATTTCGAGAACCTAAATACATATCAAAGTCGAATATTAGAATACGTATTTTAAATATTGATACAAAGGAAGTTGAGGTATAATATATTACTAATTAAGATACAATAACTTAATTAGTAATATTATTATACTAAGGATGCAGATAATATCTATAGTTATTAACTTCCCATTATCATATTAGTACAAGCCATAATTTCTATAATTAGTAGCTCGGTGAGTAATCAATTTGCTCTTTTTAGTGAAAATATGGATGGATATATGCTTATTAATAACGGGATGTAGTAGTAAAAATAATGACATTGTTTTGTTAGAAAAAACAATTGAAGATATAAAAAGTGATAATATGTTTATGCTCAATGGATACTAAAGATTTGTAATCAATTACAGTAGAGGATGCTGTGCTAAAATTTCACTAGCTTCACTTTTAACAACTAAATATAAAATTTAGTTGTGTAGGACATTCCCAAAGAGATTTAGCCACCCTGTTGGATGTGGGCATGGGAAATTTGTACAATATTTCGAGATATCATGATATAATAAAGATTAGGATTTTTATTCATGATAAAATCCAAGTTATGATACCAATGACATATAACAAACTATAAAAATTATTAATTGATAAAAAATGAACAAAACCTAGATTAAAAAAGCTTTCTAATCTTAGTAGCAGCATTATCACAGAGAGAGTAATACAACTTGTTCACATTGAAACACGAATGAAGATAGGGCTGGAACTAGGTGTTAATATAGGTGATATTATAGAATTTAAAAAATGAAATATTAGGAGGCAAAATTATGATTACATCAGAAGAAATTAAAAGAAGATTATGGGATGGAGCAAATGAATTAAGAGGCTCCATGGATGCAAGTCGTTACAAAGATTATATGCTTGGCTTAATGTTCTACAAGTTTTTAAGTGATAAAACATTAGAAACTTTTAAAATAACTGCAGGAGTAGGTCAACTATCAGAAAAAGAATTAGTTGATGAGTATGCTAAGGCAAAGACTGAGTATGGAGATGAACTCAATAAAATGATACAAGGTGTGTTGGGGTATTATGTATCGCCAGAATATCTTTATCAAACATGGATTAAAGATATTAATTCAGGGAATTTTGAAGTTCAAAAGGTTACGGATAGCCTTAATAGTTTTGAAAGAACAATAGCTGTCTCTAGTGATTCAAGTGACTTTATAGGATTATTCTCTAGTTCGACTCTTGACCTAACAGATACTGCTTTAGGTAGCAATCTACATGAAAGAAGCAAAAATATTAAAGCACTGATATTGCTATTTGCTGACCTTAACATGGTGGCATTACAAAAGGGGGATATTCTTGGAGATGCGTATGAGTATTTAATTGGTCAGTTTGCAATGGAATCTGGAAAGAAAGCAGGAGAATTCTATACCCCACATCAAGTAAGTGAAGTTATGGCTCAGATAGTTGCCAAATCATCAGAAATAAAATCAATATATGATCCAACAGTTGGGTCTGGTTCATTACTATTAACAGTGAAAAAGCACTTGGGCAAGAATGTGCAAAGAGATTTATCTTACTATGGTCAGGAAAAAAATACAGCTACCTACAACTTGACCCGTATGAATCTTCTTCTTCATGGAGTGCGTCCAGAAAAAATGACAATCAAAAATGGGGATACTCTTTCCAATGATTGGCCAGAAGATCCCAAAAACCCCAATGAAGGAGTGCAATTTGATTCGGTTGTTATGAATCCACCCTATTCAGCAAAAAATTGGAATAAAGCAGGATTAAAAGTAAGCGATCCTCGTTTTGAAGTAGCAGGCACTTTACCACCAGATTCAAAAGGTGATTTAGCATTTCTACTACATGGATTATATCACCTAGGAACCAATGGAACCATGGCAATTGTATTACCACATGGGGTTTTATTTCGTGGCTCTTCAGAAGGAGAAATAAGAAAAAGATTACTAGATAAGAATTATATTGATACAATTATAGGTTTACCTAATAATCTATTTACTAATACAGGAATTCCAGTTGTAATAATAATATTAAAAAAGAATCGTAAAATTGATGCTCCAGTACTTATTATAGATGCATCAAATAGCTTTATTAAAATAGGAAAACAGAACGTACTTCAAGAAAAAGACATTGCCAAAATAGTAGATGTGTACATAGAAAAGGCGGAGATAACAGGATATAGTCATCTTGCTACACGTGAAGAAATCAAGAAAAATGAATATAATATGAATATTCCTCGTTACGTTGAATCAATCGATACAGAAATTAGCCAAGATGTAGATGCTCATTTGTTGGGTGGAATTCCACAAAAAAATATTGATGATCTATCAGTATTACAAGCACTAGTGCCAGATGTCTTAAATCGCTACTTGCAAACAATTCGTCCTGGATATGTCAAACTTACAAAACCAATAGATGAATTAACAAGCGAGATTCTAAATGATGTTCGGATTACTAATATGTCCCATGAAATCAAGGCAAAAACAAAGGATTATATAGAAAAGTATTGGAATATCTTACGAAATGTTGATAGTTCTACTGATATTACAAATCTTATGGGAGAAATGCTTAAAAGCATTAAAAACACCTTATCAGACTATAAGTATACTGATATATATAATGGATATCAAGTCATTGCGGAAATATGGAAAGATGCATTAACACATGATATAGAGCTTATTGCTAATGAGGGATTCTATAAGATGGGTCGTACCAGAGAACCAAATATGATAACAAAAGGTTCAGGAAAAAATAAACGAGAAGAACAAGATGGATGGGTTGGAAGTATTATTCCTAATGACTTGATTGCACAAGAACTTTATCATGGAGAATTAAAAGCGATTGAAAATAAAAAAGATTCCATTCGAGATATAGAAACAGAATTAACTCAATTAGTAGAAGCTGCAAAAGATGAAGATAGTAAAGAATATAACTCATTATATGATGTTTTGAAAAAGAACAAAGACGATGAAATAGGTAATGCTTTTGACAATAAGTTGTTAAAGACAGAGTTAAAGAAAGCTTATAAGGATACAGAAGAATATCAGTTACTTAAGAAAGTTGAAACATTAATAAGCAATAAATCTTCACTAACTAAAGCTGTCAGATCTGAGGAAAAAGAGCTAAAAGATGCTGTTGGGGAACGTATTCTAGTATTAACAGATGATGAAGTAGATATGCTTATGTATAAAAAATGGTTTGGAAGTACCGTTGAAAAAATGGTAGGTTTAGTACAAATTCCATTGGAAGTTGAATTAAACTCTTTACAAATGATACAGGAGCGTTATGCAAATACACTGACAGAGATAGATATGGAAATAGATAGATTGATGAGTGAGTTTGAAGCACTTAAGAACGAATTGGTGGTGTAATAATGAGTGAAAATGAGAAAAATGTACCGAAAAGACGATTTAAAGAGTTCGAGAATGCTGATTCTTGGGAACAGCATAAGTTGGGTTATGTAGCAATAGAAATAGTTGCAGGCGGAGACATTGATAAAGATAAAATTGTTAATTCTGGTAAATATCCTGTTTTAGCTAATGCATTAACCAATGATGGAATTGTTGGATATTATGAGGACGATTATCGAATAAAAGCTCCTGCAGTAACAGTTACTGGAAGAGGTGATGTGGGTCATGCAAAGGCAAGAAATATCGATTTTACGCCAGTTGTGAGATTGTTATCTGTAAAAACTAAGCATGATGTTGACTTTTTAGAACATGCTATAAACAACCATGAAGTTCTGGTTGAATCCACAGGGGTTCCACAGTTAACAGTACCTCAATTATCAAAATATGAAATATATTTTCCGAAAACAGATATCGAGGAAAAAGCTATTGGAGTCTTTTTTAAGATTCTCGACAACCTTATCACCCTTAATCAGCGTAAGTTAGATAAGATGAAAGAATTAAAAAAAGCATATCTTATAGAAATGTTTCCTGCTGAAGGAGAATGTAAGCCAAAACTAAGATTTGTTGGTTTTACTGACGATTGGGAACAGCGTAAGTTGGATGAGATAGCTACAATGAAAGCACGTATAGGTTGGCAAGGCCTCACACAAAAGGAGTTTCTCGATAAGGGTGATTACTACCTTATTACAGGTACAGACTTCGAAAACGGCCAGATTGATTTCACAAATTGTCATTACATTAATAAAGAAAGATATAGTCAAGACGCAAACATTCAAGTTAAGAATGGAGATGTATTAATCACAAAGGACGGAACTATTGGAAAAGTCGCATATATAAGGGATATGGAAAAACCAGCGACATTAAATGCAGGTGTGTTTGTTATTAAAGGAAAGGATAAAAACATAAGTAATTTATACCTATATCATTATCTTGCAGCACCATTTTTATTGGATTATGCAGACAAGCAAGCTACTGGTGGAACGATTAAACATCTTAATCAAAATGTGTTGGTTAATTTTCCAATTCCACTACCCAAAATTGAGGAACAACAGCGAATTGGCGAGTATTTTCAAAATATCGACAACCTTATCACCCTTCATCAGCGTAAGCTTGATAAACTACAAGATATAAAAAAAGCATACTTAAATGAGATGTTTATTTAAAAAGGAGCGTAAATTATGAGTAATGTACCTAAAAATGCTTCTGAAAGGACTTTTCAGGAGAATTTTGTAAAAGAACTAGTAAAATATAAATGGAAGTCTCCTGATTTCTTAAACGGAAATAAGAAGAAAGTAACGGTATCTGACCTAATTAATCATTGGCGTGGTGAATTAAATCGTATAAATGCGGATCAACTTGAAGGTGTAGAGTTAACAGATAATGAATTTGCACAGGTGATGGCTAAGGTAGGTAAGATTAGCAATAGTTATGAAGCTGCTAAAATATTATCAATTGAAGAATCAACTGGCAAAATTGATGGAATTTATCGTGATGATAATCCAAGGATAACTAGGAAACAGATTACTTTAACTATCTTAAAAAAAGCTGCGGTAAGTGGCGGTGACTCAAGTTATCGTGTGGCAAGGGAGGTAGTAACTCCTAATAATAATAGATTTGATATAGTTTTATTAATTAATGGATTACCCTTAATTAATATAGAACAAAAACGTACGGATAAATCATTAGATGAAGCGTACGGTCAGTTTATCAGATATTACAGAGATGGTGAATACTGTAATAACTTCATGGCATTTTCACAGATGATGGTAATAACTACGGAGATAGAAACTCGTTATTTTGCATCACCAAAATCTATTAATGATTTTAATCCTGTGTTTGTTTTCCATTGGGCAGATAAAGAGAATAAAACGGTAAATAATTGGCAGAAAGTTATTGAGCATTTTTTGATGATACCTATGGCACATCAAATGGTTGGAGATTATTTAGTGATTGATGAAGCAAAAGAAGAAGAGAACAGGAAGCATATGCTCATGCGTCCGTATCAAGTCTACGCATTGCAAGCAATAGAAGGTGCTGCCTTTGGGTGGGATAATGAAGGAATAGCACATGGAGGATTTGTTTGGCATACAACTGGTTCTGGAAAAACAATTACTAGTTTTAAGACAGCATTATTTTTATCTACGCGTGCTAGATTTGATAAGGTAGTATTTTTGGTTGATAGAAGAGCGTTAGATAGAACTACTAGCGATAATTTTAAGGCATATGCAGCTTATGAGCCAGTAACGGTTGATGATACAAAACATACATATCAGTTAAAAAAACAACTTAAATTACATAAATCAGGAATCATAGTTACAACGACATTTAAACTAAATGCACTTGTAAAGGAATTAGAAGAAGCTAAGGACAACACTTTGGCAGATAAAGAAATTGTATTTATTGTAGATGAAGCCCATAGAACAACAATGGGACAGATGATGGGAGTTATCAAAGAATATTTTAAAAAAAATGGTCTTTTCTATGGATTTACGGGAACACCTCTATTTGATGAAAATAATATTAAAGGGAAAATAAATAAAAAAAGTGAAGTAATTAATACCACTGAGAAGTTATTTGGACCGATACTTCATCAATATACCATTGATGAGGCAATTTCAGATGGTAATGTATTAGGGTTTTATGTAGATTATATCAATACAGGTGAATTTAAAAGTTATGACGATTTAAGAGAACAGTTAGTAGAAATAATTAAAGAAGAGCACCCTGAACTTGGGGATAGAGAGAGTGAACGTAAGGTACAAGAATGGTCTGAAGCAGATGTGGAACTACAGGCTAGTAAAAGAAATATTTTAACATATCAAGATGAGACACATATGCCAAGAGTTGTTGAGGAAATATTAAATAACTGGGAGACTCAGTCTCAGGGAAGAGAATTTAATGCTATCTTAACAGTTGCGTACAAAAAGCGAGTGATTGCATTTTACAATGAATTCAAGAAACAATTAAATGAGCGTGGAGAAAAACTAAATGTCACCATGACATTTAGTTTTGGTAACGAAAATGATACTGATAATATTTCTCCAGCAATTATTAAAGAGATGTTCAAGGATTACTCTGAGTTTACAGGTATTGAATTTATAGTGGGTGATAAAAAACATGGAGAGGACGCATATTTTGAAGACGTAGTGGAACGTGCAACTCGTGGTGGAAGCAAGCGTAATAAGAAAAACATCGACTTGGTGATTGTAGCAGATCAATTACTAACAGGATATGATTCCCAACGATTAAATACATTGTATGTTGATCGATCTTTGGAATTGCAGGGATTAATCCAAGCATATTCTAGGACAAACCGTGTATTAGGTAAGAATAAAGAGTTTGGAACAATTGTTAATTTTCAGTATCCAAGGTTGACTAAACAAACAGTAGAGAATGCGTTAAAATTATATGGTAGTGGTGGAAGTAGTAGTAGAGCAATAGTTGATACATACATTGTAGCGGTCGAAAAATTTAATATAAGTGTTCTAGAAATGGTTGAATCTCTGCCAGATCCTTCAAAATGGGAAGAATTAAAAGATGACCAAGAAGGGAAAGATAAGTTTATTATTTCTTTCAAAGATGCAGCAGAACAGTTGAATTTGGTGGAACAGTATTATGAATACCAATGGAAAGATGATACATTTGGTATTGACGAACACACTTGGTTAAAATATGTAGGTGCATATAAAAATTTAACAAGAAAAGAAGGACCAGATGATCCTGTGATAAATATTATTAAACCACTTGTTGGGAAAACAAAGTTAGCAGGAACACAAGTAATAGATGCAGCTCATATAATTGGATTGATTGGTTCAAAAGTGAGTAATGTCGATGGTATACAAACAGTAGATGAAGAAATCCTACGTATAATTCATGAGCAGATTCAAGAACTAAGTGATATGGGTGAGGATAATAAAGCACATCTGCTAAAGGAGTTTGTAGATACTGAATTAGTACCTGGAAACTTGTCTTATAACTTGAATTTTGATGATGCTTATGATATTTGGAAAAAGGATAAATTAAAAGCTGATATTGATGATTTAGCAGACAGATGGGGAATTGATAAAGATTGGCTTTTCAAATCTGTGAATGCATTCTCAGTAGCACAAGCTAAAGTGATACCTTATATAGATGAATTAACAAAAAGTGTGGATTATGATAAGGCAACAGATAAATCAGCAGGTAACAAATTAAAACATATGATGACATTAACGTGTAAGTTACCAGAGTTAATGGTTGAGATGAAACAAAAATATGCTTAAAACGTTATCAAAAAAAATATCTTTAATGACCTAGAAAATAAAATTTCTTGGTCATTATACCTTTACTTTAAAACTGGTTTTAATAGGTAAACTACTTTAATGATAAATAGAATGGAATTAATTTTTTTATTTAGATATATTGCTATTATAATAAATTATAAGTAAGCTTTTGAAATTTACACACTCGATTATATATATTTAGTTGATTAAAGCTTCATCAATAATATCTCAAAAAATCAGCACTAGTTTCCACAAAAGGCTTTATGTCAAAGCATTTTTTCCTCATCATCTGACCCTTAAAATCAACAACTTGCACGGGAACCCCAATTTCACGAGCAATAAATTCATAACAATACCCCATTTTCATAAGCTCCATCATGTTATCATCTGTAACAAGAAGTTCAGCCATAAATAAATTGGCTTCCCTTTCTGGTTTGGATTACATATCAAAAAAAGAAAACTCTTGTAAAGCTTTTGACTTAGCAAAATTCTGATGAAACCTTTCATGTCCTAATTCATGAGCACAAATAATAGGTTTTAGCCTATTCTTAATATTTTCATTTATCACAATATATCTAAATCTAGACTGATAAAAATAAAATCCTTTAAGTGTTCCTAGATCATTGTACTTTACAGTAATATTCGAATCATCAGCTATTTCAAAAGGATTTCTTGTTTTGTATTTCATAATCAATTTATTAACATCTCTCACAATATAATTAGTCATAAATTCACCTGCTCATAAAACATAAGAAAATTATTTACTACTTTGTCTACCGTACTTGTCCCTTGCTTTTCTTTTAGCGTCAAAATATAATTTGGTTATAGATTCAAAAAACTTATCCTGATCTTCTTCTGATAATGTACCACCTGCAAAGATAGCAGCAGTTTTTTCAATAAGCTGTTCAACTTCTTTTTTTCCTTTGTATCCAAAATTGTCTTTAGCATAATTAATAAAAGTACTTTCTTCTTCAGGCATAATTTTCACATCAATTTCATCCATTATATAATCAGTGGTTACATTAAATATTTCGGCTAATCCCTTAATAACTTTAATATCTTTAGGAAATAGATTACCTTTTTCATAATTGTATATCGTTCTTGTAGAAACTCCAAGTTTCGAAGCCAAATCTGATTGTGTTAATTTATTTTCTGCTCTTAGGTTTCTGATTTTATTGCCAAAACTCATATATATTCCTCCATTCAATTAATTTCTTATTTATAGAAACAAATTACTTGTTTATCCTTGACAAGCAAGAATCATTGTTCTAAAATTAGAAGTGAACTTCTTGTTTTATAGTATACTAGAAAGTAGTTTTTGTCAAGATAAAGCACTAGAAATGGAGGTATTCATATGAAGCATATATATCATCAAAATCATACTAATATACTAGAGTTAGGTAATAAGGATAAGATAAATACAAATGTATATCATAATACTAAACTTCTTCTCTCTCTTTATGAAAATGTATTATGGAGAATTAATAATGATATCCAGTTGATAAAAGAGGAATGTGAATATGAGGTTCATAAAAATTTAGATAATTTTATAGATAGTTTAGTTGATGTAGAATTATATGTTTCAAGATCAAGATTAGATAATAGATTAAGAAGTATAGAAAACAGTAAGAGTCTTGTGAATTTAATTAACAAAGCTATGAAAATGGTAAAATCTTACCCTAATATTGGTGAGAGATATTATAATATTTTATATAAAACCTATATTGCACAATATAAAAGTACTACAGATGAAATGATAGATTATTTAGCAATATCTAGGTCTACATATTTTCGTGAAAAAAAGAAAGCAGTAAATTTACTTGGAACAATATTATGGGGTTATTTAATACCTCAATTAGCTGAAGAATTAAAAAAAGTGGGATTTATTACATATTAGAATGAGACTATAATGGAACTAGAATGAGACTAGATTTAGACTTGCTTGGTACTGACATAATATTTTAATACTGATATACTTGTTATAACAAAATTTATTTAAATAAATTTTGAATATAGGGGTATAAACAGAGTTCTATAACTAATAATTTGAGGAGCTTTTTTTTATACCCATTTTTAAAATCATAAGACCTATAGGAATTATGAAATTGAGTCGCACAGTTACGTGTGGCTCTTTTTTTATGCCCTTTTTTAAGAAAGGAGAAAAAATGAAAATTAGATGCCGTAGTCCATAACCTTTGTTTTTTTACCTAATTAAAACAAAAAAATCGGAGGTTATGGAAGATGAAAGTTAAAATTAATTATGAAGGTACTGAAATTTTAGTAGAAGAAGAAATTAAAAGATGTTTAGACGAACTTAAAAGAGAAGAAGAATCTAGAAAAAGGAAAAACAGAAGAAAAGAAATATTATGGGATGCTATATTAATTGAGGGAATGGAAGTACTTGAGTTATTGAATATGAGTTCTATAGAAGATGAAGTTATTGAGGATATTTATTTACAAGGACTTTATTCATTACTAATAGGTTTAGAAGATTTTGATAAAAAACTAATAAAAGATCGTTTTGTAAATGAACTAAAATACAAGGAGCTTTCAACCAAATATAATATGCCTGTTAGTTCTATCCAATATAAGCTTGAAAGAATCTATAAATACATAAATTGTGAATTAACAAAAAATAATTAAATAAATAATAAAAAGTTTCCGTAAAAATATGCTCTCTATGTCCTAAAGGGTGAAGGGGTATTCTCCTTCACCTGAACATTGAAAAAAGATAGAGCGTATTTTGTTTTATCTATAAGTTATATTTAAGTACGTTACCTTATGACCGTAAGGAAAGCGACACGAGGAAAACCGCAATAATGAGTATACACTCTAGCGATAAGTTTTGCCTTGAAATTATTTTTAGGAAGAATAATTTGCAATGACTCATAAGGGAAAATAATGATACTTCTACCTAGTCCTAAGACATCCTATGGAGGGTAGCTAGTTTAGATACTGGAAAATAAATATCTATGTTTGAGAGAGAATATAGAGATTTTTTTATGAGCAGATTACCTAACTGCTGCTTAAATATTATGATATATTAATAAAACTTAGCCATTGACTAATGTATCAAATTATTTTGATGTAATAGTCAGTTACTAAATATAAAGAGGTGGAAGGAACTAAAAATGGATATTGAAAAAGATAAATACGGATTTATAGAGATAAGAGATGATTTAATTAATAAGAAAATAATTAAAAAAGATTCAAAGATAAGATTTAAGATTGATAACATTATACTATCTGAATTTTATACAGGTAAATCCTATAGTTATAATGTTATTAATGTAATAACTAATGAATCTAAGCATTTATATCATAGTAAAAAACAACTTAGTGAAGAAAAATATGAAGATGTAAAAGAAAAACTACTGTCACTATCTATAATAAAAGAGCAAGACAATATTGTAATAGATAATAGTGTTAAAGATACTGAAAGAAATAAAGAGTTGATTAGATATATTTTTAATACTATTTTACCTAAGTATGGTTTCACAATAAGAGAAAGCCAGATAGATTTATCTTTAACTATGTATGATGCTATAAAAAACAATAGGATTGCTTTATGTGAAGCAGAAGTTGGAACTGGCAAAACTTTTTCATATTTAATAGCAGCTATAATAAGTAGATTTTCCAGTTATGTAACCAATGTATTACCTATAGTTATATCAACATCAAGTATTACACTGCAAAAGGCAATAAAAGAAGATTACATACCGCTTATTTCTAGAATTCTTAAAACAGAGGGAATATTATATAGAGATTTAACAGCTGTTATTAGAAAAGGAAAAAGTCATTATATATGTGATAAGAGGTTAAAAGATTGTGTAGATTCAATTCCTTTTAAAAAGGATAAAAAGGAATTTAAAATATTAAGTAGATTATTAGATGTTGGAGTTAATGGTATGGATCTTGATAGATATGATGAAATAAATAAATACGTTAAAAGCAGGATAAATGTAACAGATAAATGCAATAACAGATGTCCCCAATATCAATATTGTAGATATAATAGATTTTTAAAAAATGCAAAATCATTCAATTATGATATCCAGATATGTAATCATAATTATTATTTTGCTGATATTAAAAAACGGAGTGAAAATAAATCTGAAATAATTCCAGACTATTCAATAGTGATTATAGATGAAAGTCATAAAATAATTAATGCAGCTAGACAGATATATGGAATGAAAATAGAAAAAGCAAAAATTGATAGGCTAATTAATTTAATAACTAAGATTAGATTCAATAAGGAAAAAGATCATATAGTTAAAGAATATACAAAAAAATTAAAGAGCAGAGTTGAATGGCTATATAGTGATCTATTAGGAACTATCATAAATGATGAGGGAAAAGAAACAGAAAGGTACAGGATTATAATTAAGACAAGTACAGAAAAATTAATAAGAAGAATCATTTATAACATTAACAGCATTATCTACAATCTTGATAAAAATGAATTAAAATATAAAAATGAATTAACTAGATATACAATTAATTTATTGCTGGAAACAAAAGAAAAGCTAGATATATTAATTAACAATAACCAGATAACATATTGGATGGAGTTAGAAAACAAAGATAAAAATAAATTAAGTATATGTTGGGTGCCAAAAGAACTTAATAAAATTATATATAGTGATTTATGGATGAATAGAATACCTATTATATTGACATCTGGAACAATATCAGAAAGAGGTTCATTTACATATTTTAAGCATAAAACAGGTATTGATTTAGTTGGTATACCAAATAATCAAAGGAGAGCAAAGTTACAGGAAGTAAGTAAAAGCTCTCCTTTTAATTATAATGAAAAAACCATAATGTATATCAATGATAGATTACCATTTCCTGATTCAAGAGATATAAAATATATTAATTCAATAACTAGTGAGATAGCAAGGATTATAAAAGCAACTCATGGTCATGCAATGGTTTTATTCACTTCATATAGAACAATGGAATTAGTCTACAATAGAATAACAAAATTAGTGAAGAAGCACTCAATGATCAAAATGGGAAAGGGATATAATAATTGTTTAAACAAATTTAAAATAAGTAAAAATGGAGTTATATTTGCAGCAGGTGCAGCATGGGAAGGAATTGATATAAGTGGTGATATTTTATCGTCGATTATAATAGTTAAACTTCCATTTGCTGTACCTGATCCTTTATCAGAATATGAACAAACATGTTATAAGGATTTTCATGAATATAAAGATAAGGTTATATTACCTGAAATGATTATCAAGTTAAAACAAGGTGTTGGCAGACTTATAAGAAGTGAAACAGATACAGGTGTTATATCAATATTAGACAGTAGAATGAATGTTAAAAAAGATTATTATAGTAGAGTAATAAATGCATTACCTGAATGTAAAGTTACTAATGATATAGAAGATGTGAAAAAATTTATACAAGATAATAAAAGCATTGAGTATTTCAAATGAAGATAAAGTAGTATTACTTATACATATGATAAATTATACGTGATTATTTGGAGGAATTTTAGTGAATAGTAAATTCAGAAGGATGAATTGCGTAAACAAGTCAGTTCTATTATAATAATATTTATTGGATATTGCCTTGTGCTATTATACAATTGATTACTTGTGTTATATAGTATTAATATTATCTTCAGTTAGATTAATGAAATGCATAATAGATATTTTAAGGAGTTCAGTAAATACGAATACCTTATATCCATTATAGAAGGTACTAGTGTTAGTGATGGGAGAAAAAATGTATATCAATGACCAAAACCGTAAATACAAGGAAAAAGTAATAAAAGAAATTAATAGAAGGCAAATGATTTCTTATATGAATAATACTAAATGGACTGAATTACGGAAAGGTATTGGAGAATTATTATTTCCACCGCCATTTGAGATGAAATATGTTCTAGAAGAATCACAAGATAGTAGATTTAATAGTGATGTATGTTATTGGGGTGACTGGAGTGAAGAGACAATGAGACCATATTACGCTATTGAATGGGTAAAAGTCAGACCCAGATATATTAAGAAAATTGGTAAATATGTAGAGGATCAGATAATTGATGAAACGAAAGATTTCATTGCGTTATTACATAAATTCAATATATTTTATCATGAACAAGATGGGGCATTTCTAATATATGGCTATAGATGTGCGAGTGATAGAAACATCAATTAATTTATTAAAATTTTATAGGAAAATTGTTGTGATTGAGTTAGATGAAGAATCAATGCAGATATACAATGGAGTAAAAGCGATAATTAGATAGACAAAGCGAAATCAATATGTCCTCTTTTAGTAGAGAAAAGGAGTGCAAGACAATGGAACAAACATACAGTTTAAACAACCCTATGCCACCACTATGGCTTATGTATCCACATATAAGCAGATACAGTATAGGATGGCGTATGGGATATGGCGAAGATTATGTTTATAACTTTTATCAGTGGTATACAAGCTTAAGTGATATTGAACAAAATAATTATGAAAGTATGTTTCCAGAACCAAAGGGATGGCTTGGGTAGTACAATGATACACATGAAGATGTTTATGAAAACAACATACTTTTATGGAATAAGGATTGTAAATTAAAATATAATCTTGAGCGAATACAGAAAGATTTTAGAAAAGGTAAAAAGCTTAAATATATGTTTTTTTGGGGGCATCAGCCCGCTACAGATGGAATTATAAAAAGTTGCATGAGCCAATGGTGGAAAAGTTCATTTGCGATTGAAACAGATACATATTGTTGTATGGAGCAATATATGATGGCAGAAAAGGCTAGATTATTTAATGACCACGAAATATTAGATAAGATATTAAAAGATAAAAGTCCTAAGCAAATAAAAGAACTTGGAAGACAAGTAAGGGGATTTGATAATACCAAATGGGAAAAATACAGTCCAAGTATTATATTAAATGGTAACCTAGCAAAGTTTATACAAGATGAAAATTTAAAACAATTTTTAATGGAAACAAAGGATAAGATTCTTGTAGAAGCAAGTCCATATGATAAGATATGGGGGATAGGTCTATCAGCAGATCATGATAATGCAAATAATCCTGTGTTATGGAAGGGACAAAATTTATTAGGTTTTGCCTTAATGGAAGTAAGGGATGAACTTATTAGGATATGTGAAAATGAGAATAAAATAGATTATGAAAAATTGCATAAGCAATTTGATTAATTGAAGTAGAAAAAAATCACGATAAACCATTAATTCTATGATAATACAACAAAAATTTATATTTAACGGAGACCAACTATGAAATTAGAACTAATTGAACTTCAGCAATGGATATACGATCTTATTTATAATAATAACAGTATTTATAAATTTGAAGATTGGATTTACTATAACGATACTATAATGACATATGTATCTTATGATGACTATATAGATTTGATATCTATAAACTATGAAGATAAGTATGCTAGAGAAAATCTACTTAGGATTATTGACCAATATGTAGATTATGGAGTTTTTGAATCAATTAACTTAATAAGATTGCTAGAAAAATGCTTAGATAAAAAATTGAATTTTGACCAGTTAGCTCATATATACCAAGAATTTTATTATATGTATTGTAAAGGATAAGTTATATAGTATTTTTGAATGATTTTTATACTATATCTTTTACAATATAATTTCAATAAATCTTGACGAAAATAAAATATGTTTTGTAATAGAAAAAAATGGTAGAATAAATGCTGGAAACATAAAAAACCACCCAAGCTTATAATTGCTAAGATGGAAAAATTCCCTTAATATACCTGTCTTCTATACTTTATTCTTATTAAAATTAATTTAGTCCTTGTATATAATTAATAAGTTTTTCTGTATCTGATATTTCTTTAGTATCAAGATTAAATGTATTTATATTATTCTGTTGTAATACCTCTTTTAAATCTTGATCTATTCTATTATTCATAGCAGTGAGAGTTCCATTTTCTTCTTTGAAAATAAGACTTTCATAACCTCCTAGAACATAGTAAATATCATCAGTTTCTGATAATCCACGTTCTGCGATAAGAAGAGTGTATGTTATATCTTCTTCTAATTGGTGCCCTTTCATTCTTAACAGGTTAATTTGACTATCAATATTATTACCTTTAATAGTCTGATCTACATTAATTATTTGAATTACTGAAAAATCGCTTAAATCATATTCATCTGTAACAGTTCCTATAATGCATGCATCTGCTTTACTAATTAACTCTTCAATTGAATCTCCACTACTATTGTAAACACAATTATCTGTATCGGATTTAAAAGTTTTCATCTTAATTTTTGTAGGCGAATTTTATTTTATTCTAACCTGTAAATATAAATTTTTAAAAAAGTGCATCATTATAAGTTGATAGAAAGTATGAGTGTTAGCACATCACTTGATATTCCATTCAATTTAAAGTCCATATAAATAGTATAATAATTTTAAATATTTTGTGCTAACTAAGTATATATAGAATAGGATATTTTACAAAAATCATTTAAGTATAATTTTTTTTGTAATTTCAAATTAAAAAATATAATATATGTTAGTATAAGATTATAATACGATTAGTCATATTGATAGAAATATACATGATTTAAAAAATCATATATATTACAAAATAAAGTTTTAAATATATTTAATTTATAAATTTATATATTATAAAATATTAAATTAATTTAGCAATAAATTAGAAAAAATATTTAATTTTAGAAGAAAATGGTGTATAATAAATAGAAAAAGTGGAAAAAGTTTTGGTGAATAAAATAATTTGCTATTGATGCTGCAGTATTAATATAAAAACAATATTTAAATAATATTATAATTAAAAAAGGAGGAAATAGAAATGAGAAAAACTATCATTAGTGTGATGTTATCTATTATTTTAATATGTAGTTATACTGTAATAAATATTAATGCAAAAGATTACAACAATGATGATAAATTATTGATTGAAAGAGCTAATAGTATTTTAGATGAATTAGGTACTGAAGGGGAAGATTATTTATTACAAGAATCATCCATGGACATTAGTGTTCCTAAAATTAATATGGAAGCATATATAAGAAGTAAACAAGAAGAAATTAATACGAAAGGAAATATTAAAAATAATCAATTATTGAGAAAAGATACAATTAGTGAAATATTAAAATTGTATCCAGAATTAGATGTTTGTGATTTGGATAATTGGACTTATGGAAAATATTATGAATATGACACAGAGCAATCAATGAAAAAATATTTGCCAACGGATAAAGAAATAATTGAATTATCCCAAAAAGGGTTAAAAGTAGATGATGCTCAAAGATTAAAATCTACCTATGGGTCATATAAGGCTATATTAGATAGAAGTAATGATGAAATAAAAGATGCTTTAGAGCAAATTTATTTAAGTGACTTGGAATCAGCAAAAAATTTAGTAGTACAAGAACCACTTATTATATCCAAATTTAATTCAAGAGGACCAATTAATGATCCTCCTGACAACTCAACTACTTATACAATGAAAGTAGGTGGAGATGGTGTTACGTATTTAAAATATTATTGGTGTAATGTTTCAGGATATAAATGTGATTGGTTCTTGGAAGACACAAACACGCATAGGGGTGACAATAATATTACATATGGAGCTAGAGCTAATGTTTTATTTCAAAAATTATATAATACAACTGAATCATATTCTTCAGAAAGCATGTGGGGGTCTTATTCAAATAGCAGAAAGTGGCCTCATGAAGCTATTGATTTTGATTATGGTAGGGGTTCAACCGTTTACGCAACCTTTAGTGACGATCCTTCAATATCAGGAGATGCTACTTTGAAAATTTCTAAAGCATATTATGGTAGAATTGTATACGTATGTGGTACTGGTTCATATAAATATACAGTTTCTTTACAACATGTAGGCGATCGTATCACATCTGGTCCTATCTCATATGATGACCCTATTGGTTCTGAAAGTGGATACGGGGCAAATTCTGACCCTTACGATTTTGCCTCACATACACATATTTCCATAAGAAAAGGTGATGATACAACTTGGGATGTGTATGACAAAACATTAGATTCAGATAATATTTATTCTTTTGTGTATTATCATCTTTACTAGATTACATATACGAATTGTGACTAATTAACAGTTCAGATAAAGGGAGGTGAATAATGAAAAAAAAAACTATATTTTCTATAATCATACTAACAATAATTTTAGTTTTATATATCCATAATTCAATTGAGGTCAAAGAGTTAAAATCGGAATTAGAGCAGGTGACTGAAACAAAAGAGGAATTAGTTAGAATTATAGAATCAAACACTATTGAAGATAATGATAAAATTATTGATAATGAGATTATACCTGTAACTAGTACAAATATGTCCTTAAAAGAAGATAAAGAGTTATATGGCATAGGGATAATCAATAAAGAAGTGAATATGCAATCAATTATTATTACTAATCCTAGTAGTGAATACATTATTCAAGAAAATGAGATAGTGCAGATAATAGATATTTTTATCGATTCTAATAATAAGGAATGGGTTCTAGTCAAGTATAATAAAGAGCATGTATTTGGATTAATCGATAGCAGATACATTGATAATGTTGAATATAGTGGATACTATAAAGAATCAGAATGGGATATTAATGGTTTTAGAATTGGTGAACCATTAAGTAATGTTATTAATATCATGGGATATGATTATACCGTCAGTGAATCAGGTGAATATTCTAGGGATCTAATTGCTACATTTAGGAACGGGGACGAAGGAGAGACAAGGGTGTTTTTTGATCCAACATATATGGTTATTAATTATATATCAACATCAGATAAAAATATTACAATTAATGGATTGTTTCATGTTGGAGATAATGTATATGAATCTGTAACTTCACTTAATAAAAGTTATCGTGATAATGAAGAAGATAATTACGTAATAATTGAAGACAGTTCGAGTTATTATATTATTTTGCATTATGATATTAATAACGAAATAACGAATATTATATATCGTACATATGAAGTGGAAGCATAATTATTGATAAGAGTGTGTGAAAAAAACTCTGTAAAACATGGAAAAAATAGCTTTCTATGATAAAATAAATATATAGGAGGCTATTTTTATGGGTAAAAGAAAAAACACATTATCTGAAGGAAAACAAAATATCATTGCTGCTCTTTTACAAGAGTATGATATCAAGTCAGCAGAGGACATTCAAGATGCATTAAAAGACTTACTTGGTGGTACAATCCAAAGCATGTTAGAAGCGGAATTAGACAATCATTTAGGCTACGACCCCTATGAAAGAACAAATAATACCAACTCTCGTAATGGACATAAATCCAAAAATATTCGTAGTAAATATGGAGAAATGAATATTAGGGTACCTCAAGATAGAGATTCTTCTTTTGAACCACAAATAGTAAAGAAACGTCAGAAGGAAATAAATTCAATAGAAGATAAAATCATAGCTATGTATGCTAGAGGACTTTCAACCAGGCAAATATCAGACCAAATAGATGATATTTATGGTTTTGAGGTAAGTGAAGGTATGGTATCTAATATAACCAATAAACTTCTGCCAGAGATTGAAGATTGGCAACACAGACCTTTATCAAGGGTTTATCCTATTGTGTATATAGACGCTGTTCATTTTTCTGTTAGAGATAATAATGTAATAAAAAAGCTTGCTGCATATTTGATTTTAGGAATATATGAAGATGGAATGAAAGAAGTTATAAGTCTTCAAATAGGACAAAATGAAAGTAGCAAATATTGGCTTGGAACATTAAATGAATTGAAAAACAGAGGAGTAGCGGATATATTAGTTCTTTGTGCTGATGGTTTATCTGGGATAAAAGAAGCAATAAACGTAGCCTTTCCGGAAACAGAATACCAAAGATGTATAGTCCATCAAGTAAGAAACACATTAAAATACGTATCGTACAAAGATAAAAAGAAATTTGCAACCGATTTAAAAACCATATATCAGGCACCATCAGAATCAATAGCTCATGAAAGAATGCTTGAAGTTACAGAATTCTGGGAGAAAAGCTATCCTAATTCAATGAAAAGTTGGTCAGCCAATTGGGATGTGATCAGCCCAATATTTAAATTTTCAGCTGATGTACGTAAAGTTATATATACAACAAATGCTATTGAAAGTCTAAACAGTACATATCGTAGACTTAACCGTTCAAGAAGTGTTTTTCCTAGTGATAAAGCATTGTTGAAAGCTCTGTATTTAGCAACATTTGAAGCAACTAAAAAATGGAATATGCCAATCAGGTATTGGGGAAAAGTTTATGGAGAACTCTCAATTATGTTTGAGGGACGTTTATAAGTCAATTTAAAATCCTAAATGTTTAGGGTTTTGTTGACATGTTCAAAAATATATCATATAGTAAAATAAAAGATATGAGTACAGTGTTATAGTACCCATATCTAAAACTTATCATAGAAAGCGAATTTACAGAAATTATTTTATACCCTCGGTTACCCCTACTTCAATATATAACAATATTATTTTCCTGTTCCTGATTAATTAAATCATTAGAAATTATTAATGCTTCTTTCCTATTATTTGCTGGTGCTGATATTATTAATCCATCTACAGTATTCCAATGTGTAGTAGATTTATTAATATTATCAGTTTCATAAACACAAATAATTATTTTCTCTAAATTTTTACTTATATAAATTAAACCATATGAATAGAAATAATTATTTATCCAATAATCTATAGATCCTTTTCCGCTTTTATCCCATATAATTTTAACATTAGGAAGTTTGCTATCATTAATATATATTGTCCCTTTAAACTTATTCTTTGCAAACCAGTTCTTATTGTATTGTCCTTCTAACTTAACAGTTATAGACTCTTCATATTTTGAATTTCCAGCCCTATACATTATACCATTATAAACTTTACTATAATTTTGGGGAGCAAAGCAATTAATATATAATATAATTAATATTATAACTATGCTACTTAGAATATATTTTATATATTTTTTCATTGACATACCTCCATAAACAAATATTAAGTTTAAATATATTATTTTTTTAATGTATATTTACTGTATATTACATTCATATAAATATATATTCATATACTTTCTTAGATAAGCTAGGTACCCAATAATTTTACTATTTATGAGCATATTATTTCAGTTGATTTATTTTTAAGTCCCTTTTTCGCTATAAAAAATAGCCTCATATATTTTTATCTTATCATAGAAAGCAATTTTTTTCATATTTAGAGAGCTTTTTTTACACACTCTATTTACTTTTTTCACTAAATACATTGTAGATTGTTGGCTTATTATTATTAACTAAAACAATCTTTATTGAGTTTACTTTGTAATTATCATATGTTAAATAAACGAATCGCTTATCATCAATACGACTTATCATACTAGTCGATTTACTATAAAATTCATTATTATCATCTAAATACTCACATAAAAATATATTTGCCTTTTTAGCTTCAAAAGCTTCTACACTAATTTCTTTAATTACTTTATCTGGTACATTAAAACTATAATACTTTTCAAAAGGTTCACTAGCGTAATTGATAAATGTAAGAAGTATTTCATTCCCGTCTTTGGTTGCATATGCCCAAGGTTTAATATCTTTAAATGTTTTGTCTGAAAAATATTTGTTTTTGAAGGAGATTATATCCAATGATAAAGTAACGTTCTTATCAATTAAATCATAAATATATATACCTCCACTTTCAAAAATCACTTTATTTTCATCAGAAAATAGCAACCTTGGCAACTCAGAACCAATCATTTGATTTTTTAAATCATTTGAATCTATTTGATTTATAGTTAATTTATTATGCTGGTTATTTAATATAAAAACAATTGATATGAATAGGATAACAATAAGTAATATCCAGACACTTTTATTTTTTTTCATTTTTTTCCTCCTGATGTGTTATAACTAATAAATACATCAATAGTAAGGTTACATTATTTTTTTAATTCATTTTTATGTATATAGCTTAATTTGTCGAATGCTTTCTTTTCAGCTATAGAACTATAGTATTGATTTAAGAAGTTTTTACCGAGTTGAATATATTCTTTAAGTAACTTATCGTCTTTAACTATTTCATCAGATTTGGTATCAGTTGATTCCATAGCTAATACAGTATTTGCAAAAATCATTGTCAAGTATAAAATAATTGCTAATATTTTTTTTTATTATAACAAACAGCTTCATGTTTATCTGTCGAAATATGTAATAGCTTAAAAAATATTTATTAATTATATTTGAACTTAGAGATGTAGAATCTAGGTATAAGGATGAAATATTGAATTTATTTGTGTAAATGAATAAACTTTATTATTGATGGGTTATATTACCTGAAATGATTATCAAGTTAAAACAAGGTGTTGGTAGACTTATAAGAAGTGAAACAGATACAGGGGTTACATCAATATTAGACAGTAGAATGAATGTTGAAAAGCATTGAATATTTTAAATTAAGCTGATATGATTAAGATTATAATAATTGTAATTATAAAGAAGTAAGCTGATGAAAATTTTTATAGGTAGGATATATTCAACAATAAGTAGATTGGGAGCTTATTTACATATTAACTAGCACTTAGACTTCAATTTTACTTTTAAAATAGAATGAAAGGTAGTAATTTTGTGTCAGGGAACTTTCTATCTTTTTATATAGTATAGTAAATAAAGAGTTTATAAATTATAGGTTAGGTGAGGTGGAATATGAAAATTAAACATATTTATGTAGGAGTCTTGTTATTAATAATTATACTAGTATTATTATATTTTCAAAATATAAAAAATAACAGACAAATAAAAAGTGATGAAATTCAAGAAATAACTATAGAATACGGACCAGAATCATTTACTATTGGAGATAAAAGTGTAATAAAAGATATAATTGATTACTTAAATATTAAAGAGTGGAAAATTGTTAGAAACTGGTGTTTAGAATTAGCACCATCGTTTTATATGTCACTGTATTATTCAGATAATAATGAATTTATACTAGGGTTCTTAGAAGACGAAGATATAACTTATTGCAAGTTTAAAAATAGATATTATAAGCTAAGTATTAAATACTCTGATTTAAACAATTATTTAAATAAAATACTTGAAGAATAAATTTATTATATGTGTGTTAATCTTTTCTGGGATGATAGAGATTTAACAGCAGAACAAATATATGATATAGCTATGGACTATAAACCATTAATTCTATGATAATACAACAAAAATTTATATTTAACGGAGACCAACTATGAAATTAGAACTAAATGAACTTCAGCAATGGATATACGATCTTATTTATAATAATAACAGTATTTATAAATTTGAAGATTGGATTTACTATAACGATAATATAATGACATATGTATCTTATGAGGACTATATAGATTTGATATCTATAAACTATGAAGATAAGTATGCTAGAGAAAATCTACTTAGGATTATTGACCAATATGTAGATTATGGAGTTTTTGAATCAATTAACTTAATAAGATTGCTAGGAAAATGCTTAGATAAAAATTTGAACTTTGGTCAGTTAGCTCATATATACCAAGAATTTTATTATATGTATTGCAAAGGATATACTTTCTTAGATGAGTTAGCTATAACTTATGGAGTAACATGCGTTGTACCACCAAGTAAATTTAATTCAGATTATTGGGATGAATTAAATGATACTGAAAAAGAAGAAATCATTGATAGTTTTTATCCAGAGGTAAAAGTGTATATTGAGAATACAATAGAGTTAATTGTTGAAGAAAAAATAGTACTGACAGGATGTAAGAATGAATTGGATAGATGGATATTTGATGATAATAGGTAATTGTTGTTATAAAATTAAGCTCACATAATTAAAAAGATATTTTTCAACAGATTGGAGTAAATCATGAAAAAATACCAAATAAAAAGACGTATAAAAATAGCACTGGATACTCTTAGGGTAAATGATAATTACCTTCTTAAAAATGATGTCAGTGAAAGAAGTATAGCTCATAGATTAGCACTATACCTAGAGAATACATTTGGAAAAGAGTTTAATGTAGATTGTGAATATAACAAAGATATTGAACAAGTAAGTGGTGGCAAAAAAATAATGATACTTGAAGATATATGGAGAGAATATCACAAAAGCATTAACAGTAATGAAGATATAATAGAGGATGCGGATATTCTAATAGAAAAAAGTGTTATACCTGATATTATTGTACATAAAAGAGGAAGAAACGATAAGAATCTCATTGCAATTGAGATAAAAAAGTCTTCCAGCAGAGTAAATGAAAACTATGACTTTGAGAAATTAAAGGCGTATACAAATACTGAAAATAATCTTCACTATGAATACGGTATATTCATCAAATTTTATGTCAATCAAAATAGGTATAGCGAACCTAAAATAGTATATTTCCAAAAGGGGAAACAAATAGACTAAATAGCAAGATTAAATAAAGTATAATAAAAAACTTCAGCCAGACAAGCTGAGGTTTTTTTACGCCTATAATCAATAATAATAGTTGTTATTCCAATTACTTATAATCAGAAGATGAGTAAACATATATAAAATTATCAGTTATCATGCTATCGTAGCAGGACTATTTATTGTACCAATCTTTATAATAAATCGTGACTGTGACTTGAATGAAGAGGGTGGAGAAGATGAAGATAAAAGAAACTGACAAAGCATTGTTAAATTTAGAAGAATTCTGTACATATTTAGGAATAGGTAAAACCAAGGCTAGAGAATTATTAAAAAATCCTATGTGTACTTATGTAATACGGATTGGAAATAGACTGTATGCAAATAAAAGAAAATTGGACAAATGGATTGATATAAATTCTGGTAATTTGTAATTGACGAAACATTGAAATCTGAGCTGGTAGTGGGTTATAATAGAAAAATAAATTATATAACCCATTAAAAGTTCTTTTTGGAAGGAGCTTATTATGGGTAAAGATATAAATGGTAAAGAACTAGGGACTGGTATTAGCCAAAGAAAAGACGGTAGATATGTTGGACGTTTTACCAATCGTTTTGGTAGAAGACCAGAGGTGAAAAGCAGAAGTTTAAAAGAACTTAAGGTTCTTCTTAATGCTGCTATATATGAAGATTTAAATAAATTGAATCATGCTGATGATAAGATGACTTTGGATGAATGGTTTGAGAAGTGGATGAAGAACTATAAAAATCAAACTATTTGTGCTAACACTAAAAGCCACTACATATCAATTTATGAAAAGCATATTTCATCACCCTTAGGAAAAAAGAAAATGCTTAATATTACACAACTTAAGATATTAGAGATCTTGAATAATTTAGATTCTAAAGGATATCAGTATGAGACACGTAATAAGGTAAGAATTCTGTTACAGGATATGTTTGATAAAGCTATGATTAATGAAATTGTTTCAAAAAATCCAGCAAAAGGTATCAAAATGAAAACCAAGGAAAAGGCAGAACCAAAAGTATTAACTCCTGAAGAACAGGCAAGTTTTTTTGAATGCAGTAAGGGATCATTTTATGACAATCTATTTACGGTAGCGATATCCACTGGATTAAGACCTGGTGAAGCCTGTGGTCTGACACTTGATGACATTGACTTTGATGAAATGCTTATTGATGTTAATAAGACATTGGTTTATCAAAAATTTGAAGGAGATAAAAAGAAGATGTTTCACTTTGATCCTCCCAAAACCAAGTCTAGTAAAAGGCAAGTTCCAATGAATCAAAAGTGTGCTCTTGCTTTAAAGAAACAAATTATGCAAAGAAATGTGATTATGGCAAGACGAACAACAAAGCCAGTAAAAGGTTTTGAAAAACTATTATTTACAACAAAGTTTGGTACACCTCTTAATGCACAGGTTTATGGTCAAGCTGTTCGAAAGATTATTGACGAAATTAATTTGCTACGTGATGAACTTGAACAAATGGATTACTTTTCACCTCACTGCTTTAGACATTCTTTTGCAACAAGGTGTTTTGAAGCAGGGATTAAACCTAAAACAGTTCAGAAATACCTTGGACATGCAACACTACAAATGACGATGGATTTATATACTCATGTGTTAGTAGAGCATTCTCAAGAAGAGATGATAAAACTTGAAAAAGTTCTAGATGATACAATGGATGTCTCCGAATCTATGATTGATGATCAGTACAAAAAATTCACTGAGAAAGAAGAGCAAAACAACTGTGTTTATCTGTTTAAGGCAAATTAGTTGGTGTCTAAAATAGTGTTGGTGTCAAAATTGGTGTCAGGTAACCATATTTTGGTGTCGTGTGACTTGAAAGCCTTTAATTACAAGGGATAGAGTTTTAGAAATTTTGAATTTCTACATTCTTATTATGTTTATCAGCAAACACCATACCTTATGGATGAGATTGGTGAGGAAAGCTAGGTTTTACGAGGGTTACAGCGATTATTGAAACTCGTAAAGTATCGTAAGTTATCGTAGCTTGTGGTGTTGAATTGATGCCATTTGGTGTCAAAAATTTTAATATATTTGATTAATATTTTATGATATCGAACTATAATGGTTATATAATTATAGTGAAAATTGATGTGAAAAACGAGAACTCTGGTAATTATCAGTTACTCTAGTTTTTTTTATTATTATAAATTGTCATGAAAATCCATAGCAAAAATTCTCAGAATATTTTTATTTGACAAAAATGATATGCAGTGATAAAATTATGGAAATAAACAATAAAGGCGAAGAAGAGAAGTAGTAAATATACTTGTATTGTTCAGAGAGAAGATGGGTGGTGCGAATCTTCACAATCAATATATTGAAGCAGTCTCGGAGCCTTGAACCGAAATAATAGTAGGCTTCAACGGAAATCCACCGTTATCATAGGATAGAGTATCGGTAATATGAGTTGCCTGTACTTGATGAGTGTAGAGATTATCTCTGAATTTAGGTGGTACCACGAATTAAGAATTCGCCCTAAGCTATTAAAGCTTAGGGTTTTTTAATGTAATCTTATAAGAAAGGATGATGGTTATGACAGCAAATGAATTAAGAAAACTTTATGTATCATATTACAAAGAAAGGGGACATAAGTTAGCCGCAGCTACATCTTTAGTGCCTGAAAATGATGCAAGTGTATTATATACAACAGCTGGCATGCAACCACTTGTTCCTTATCTTTTAGAAAAAGAGCATCCATTAGGGAAACGTCTTGTGAATGTACAAAGATGTGTAAGAACAGGAGATATAGAGGAGGTAGGTGATGATTATCACTTAACTGTCTTTGAAATGCTAGGAAACTGGTCTTTAGGTGATTATTTTAAAAAAGAGGCAATTACTATGAGTTTTGAATTTCTTACAGAGAAACTTAATATACCTGTTTCTAGCCTTGCAGTAACTGTTTACAAAGGAAATGATAAAGTGCCATATGATGCTGAAGCTACTCAGACATGGTTAGAGCTAGGATTAAGTAAAGAACAGATTTTTTATTATGGAGATGATGAAAACTGGTGGGGACCGGCTGGAGAAACAGGTCCATGTGGTCCTGATTCAGAAATGTTCTATGTAAATGATTTACCTGATTGTAGTGAGGAGTGTGGACCAGCCTGTAGTTGTGGAAAGTATGTTGAATTGGGGAATAATGTTTTTATGGCATATAACAAAGATAAAGATGGAAATCTTACTGAATTAAAGCAAAAGAACGTTGATGTGGGTTTAGGATTTGAAAGATTATTGATCCTAGCAAATAATCTACAAAATGTATATGAAACAGATTTATTTGTTCCATTAATCAATAAATGGAAGAAATAAGTGAGGTATCATATGATAAAAGCAATGAAAAGACTTATAGAATCATATGTGAACATACTAGGGCTGCTGTATTTATTCTTGCTGATCCAAAGAATATTGTTCCATCAAATTCAGAGCAAGGTTATATACTTAGACGACTTATTCGACGTACTATTCGCATGATTCATAAGTTAGGTGTTAAAAAGAATATATTACCTGAATTAGCGCAAGAAGTTATTGAAATATATGGAGAAGCATATACTGAGGTTAAGTTATGCAGAGAAACTATCATTGAAGAGTTAAAAAAGGAATATGATAAATTCAATAAAACTCTTCAAAGTGGATTGAAAATGGCAAACAAATATTTTGGGAAATTACAAGTTGGTGAATGTTTGAACGGTCAACAAGCTTTTAAATTATACGATACCTATGGTTTCCCTATTGAATTTACATTAGAACTAGCAGGGGAAAAAGAAATCATTGTTGACGTAGAGGGGTTTAAAGCAAAGTTTGAAGAGCACCAGGAGAAATCCAGAAGTGGAGCTGCAGGGAAATTCAAAGGAGGGTTGGCAGAACATAATCGTAACAGTGTTAGACTACACACAGCAACGCATTTGCTCAATAGTGCTCTTCGTCAAGTTCTAGGAGATTCGGTTTTTCAAAGAGGAAGCCACATCAATTCTGAACGACTAAGATTTGATTTTTCTTTTCATAGAAAGTTATCTGAAGAAGAGATAGGTCAGGTAGAAATCATTGTTAATAAGGCGATTAATGAGAGTATTGATATTAATTGTATGGAAATGAATGTAAAAGATGCTAAAGAAAGTGGAGCAATAGGAATCTTTGAATCAAAATATGGTGACATTGTTAAAGTTTATGATATTCCAGGATATTCATTAGAAATATGTGGTGGACCACATGTTTCTAATACAGCTGAACTTGGGTATTTTAAAATAATTAAAGAGCAAAGTTCTTCTTTAGGTGTAAGAAGAATAAAAGCTATTGTTGATTTGGATTAAGGTAATAACTGAAGGAGAATAAATACGTAAGGAATTTATAAATAAACTGTCAAAAAAAGCTCTTGAGGAATTTATTTACACTCATGGGCTTTTGTTTTAAAATGTGATGATGTAGGCAAAAAGCTAATGAAACAAATTATAAATGGATACTTATTTATAATGAAGGTGATAATATAAAAAAATCAGATATACCGTATAGAAAAATATAGTTGCATTAAAAATGCACATAAATCATTGGCCTATTCCCGAGAAATTTTTTACTCATTATACATTCTCCTTTTTTGTTCTTTAATTAAAAATATCCCAAAACTTCTAATGCTTACTATACCTAGATTCTAGCTCAGAATAAATTTGTCTTTAATAATGACTAAATGGTGAAGAATCTTTGCATTTACGCCTATATTATAGTACTTTACACAACAATTTACAAAATATTATTTGACGTTTATGATGAGATTTGTATTCTTACATGACTAACAGACCTCATTGATATTCCTAGATCATCATAATTTATATTTATTACTTTGTCTACCGTACTTATTCCTTGCTTTTCTTTTAGCATTGAAATATAATTTGGTTATAGATTCAAAAAATTTATCCTGATCTTCTTCTGATAATGTACCACCTGCAAAAATAGCAGCAGTTTTTTCAATAAGTTGTTCAGCTTCTTTTTTTCCTTTGTATCCAAAATTGTCTTTAGCATAATTTATGATAGTACTTTCTTCTTCAGGCATAATTTTTACGTCAATTTCGTCCATTATATAATCAGTGGTTACATTAAATATTTCGGCTAATCCCTTAATAACTTTAATATCTTTAGGAAATAGATTACCTTTTTCATAATTATATATTGTTCTTGTAGAGACTCCAAGTTTCGAAGCTAAATCTGATTGTGTTAATTTATTTTCTGCTCTTAGGTTTCTGACTTTATTGCCAAAACTCATATATATTCCTCCGTTCATAGCAATTAATTTCTTATTTATCCTTGATAAACAAGAATCATTATTTCAAAATTAGAAATATGATTCTTATTTTATAGTATAATAGAAATTAGTTTCTGTCAAGATAAAGCACTAGAAACGGAGATATTCATATGACGCGTATATATCGTCAAAATCATACAAATATACTAGAGTGAGGTAATAAGAAAATGATAGATTATTTAGCAATATCTAGGTCAACATATTTTCGTGAAAAAAGATACAGTAAATTTATTTGAAATAATATAATGGGGTTATTTAATAACTTAATTATATAAGAATTTAAAAAAGTTTAATTAATAACATACTAGAATGAGACTAGATTTAGTCTCTGTTGCATCCAATGTTACAGAGATGTCAAACAATTGGTTGTTTTTACTTTTATTGTAAAGTTACTAATAATATATTAGATAAGAAAAAATTTATACAAGATAATAAAAGACATTGAGTATTTTAAACGAAACTGATATGATTAAGATTATAATAATTGTAATTGTAAAGAAGTAAGCTAATGAAAATCTTTATAGGTAGGATATGATTCAACAATAAGTAGATTGAGAGCTTATTTACATATTAACTAACATTATACATACAATTTTAGTTTTAATAGAATAAAAGCTAGTAATTTTGTGTCAGGAAATTTTAATCTATCTTTATCTTTTAATAATAGTTTATTAATAAAGAGTTTATAAATTATAGGTTTGGTGAGGTATAAGATGAAAAATATTCATATTTATGTAGGAGTCTTGGTATTAATAATTATACTAGCATTAGTATATTTTCATAATATAAAAAATGATGAACAAATAATTAAAAGTGATGAAATTCAAAAAATAACTATAGAACACGGACCAGAATCATTTACTGCTGGAGATAAAAGTGTAATAAAAGATATAATTGATTACTTAGATATTAAAGAGTGGAAAACTGTTAAAAATTGGCGTTTAGAATTAGCTCCATCATTTTATATGATACTGCATTATTCAGATAATAATGAATCTATACTAGGGTTTTTAGAAGACGAAGAGATAGCATATTGCAAGTTTAAAAATCGATATTATAAGTTAAGTATTAAATATTCTTATTTAAAAAATTATTTAAATAAACTACTTGAAGAATAAAAGGATTGAATAGAAGATTGTTTGCTAAATTCTCCATAAGTTAACCTCAAAGAAGGTGATTTTAATATGAGGTTGAATTTAGGATAAAGGAAAAACAATAAAATGGGAGGAATTTAAAAAAATGAGTAAATACGATGATGCAATCAAACTAATGGAAGAGCGTTGTGGAAATGGTAAAGAAGTAATTATTGCACTTGCGACAATATCATTATCTACGAACGCTGCCGGTAATCCCCGTCCTGCTGTCCGCATGGTTTGCGCTTATTATGAAGACGGTGTATTTTATGTTTCCACAGACGTAAAAAAAAATAAAACTTTGCAAATTGAGAAGAACAACGAGGTTTCTGTAGGCGGGTTGGATTGGTATGCTTTCCAGGGCACGGCTGAAAATCTCGGTTGGGTAAAGGACGAGAAGAATGCGAAAATCAGAGCAGAGTTCAAAAAAATCTTTGATTGGTTTGATGAGGTTGGCGATGAGGACAATCCGGACTCAATCGTCTTGCGTGTCACACTTACAGAAGGTACCATTATTGACAATGAAAGAAAATACGGTGAACAGAAGTATGAAATTGATTTTATTAATAAAGTGGTAACCTAAGTTATGTCCAGCAATAAAAGCCAGTTGTATTACTACCTTGTTCATAAACAAAGAAAATGTTGCGTAACTTGGATTAACTATAAAATATTATTTGTGATTTGGAGGGTTTCTATTGAATTCTAATAATATATCATCAATAACTCAACTATTAAAAAAAATGAAACTAGAAAAAGAGGTAGTATACAACGGAGGAAAATATAAAAATTATAACTGTGAATTTAGGAAACCTGCAAGGATAGAAGATATAGAAACTTTTGAAAATGATACAGGTTGTCTATTGCCCCAAGATTATAAAGAGCTGCTATTGTTTTCTGATGGTATGGCTTTTTTAATTAATGGGGAACTTGACTTGCTAAGTCTTGAAGAAATGAAAGATCTTATAGGAGCAAATAATTATAGGGAAGGAATATTTACGATTGGAGTTATTTTAGATGATTATATCATAGTCAATAGTAATGAAATAAAAACCCAAAAATATCTATATGTAGGAGATCAATATTCACTAAATGAATTTATGTGTTTTGAATATGATTTTTCAACTTTCTTAGAGTATTATATTTCTTTAAATTATCAAAACTATTGGAGATATTCACTAAATCCAAAACTATATGATTTTGCTGAAATTCTTTATTGAGAGTTATACATTTCATCAGATCTAAGAAGTAGAAATTTAGTTTTTTTAATATAATGAGAGGTATAACACATGACGAGAAATATTTCAATATAGCAGATTATATATTAAGATGGAGTTAGTAGAAATAATGGCATAAAAGTGAGTTGGTTTCTTATATGTATGTCCTGATTTAAATATGATAAGGAGGAACGTATTGATGTATTTGTCACTAAATACATCATACAAGTATAGTATGATTATTAATAACTTTTCAATCAAAGAGATTCCCATAGTATTGACAGAACTTACAATACCTCAAAGTTATTATCATTTAATAGATAACGCAGTAATTTACTGTAATAAACTTGATGAATTAGGCTATAAATATACCAATCAATTATTAGAGATTCAAAACAACCATAACAGATTAGAAGAATTATGCCAAAAGACTAGCATTCAATTCACTTATCTACAATCATTAATAAAATTACTAGCTTTTAATCAATACAAACCATTTCCTATAAAGAAAATAGAGAGTTTAAGTAAGAAAGAGATTAATAAGTTTTTGAATAAGGGTTATAAAAAATCAGATCAGATTCTTCTAATAGGGAAAACAAAAGAAGATAGAAAAAAGGTAGCGAAAGAAGTTGGAGTTCCAGTAGATTGTGTAACAAAGCTCATAAAAATGGCAGATCTTATGAGATTACCAGGAGTCAAGTATATTAGAGCAAATCTCTATTATGAAGCAGGACTTGATTATGTGCAAAAATTTATAGGATTAGATTTGGATAAAACAAGAGAGTATCTAACAGCTTTTGTAAAGGATACGCATGTTGCTAAGATGGCACCATTAAAGAAAGAGTTAGCAACCCATATTATGTGGTCACAAATATATCCTATTCAAGTTGAGTTTGAATAAGAGGTAAGATATCGTACAGAAAGGAAATACCATTAGAGGAAATCCATAATGTTATAATAAAAATATAAATTAATGACTAAATCATCTTTTCATGTTAAT
Organism: Vallitalea longa; assembly: GCF_027923465.1. Classification (NCBI taxonomy): domain Bacteria; kingdom Bacillati; phylum Bacillota; class Clostridia; order Lachnospirales; family Vallitaleaceae; genus Vallitalea; species Vallitalea longa. The sequence goes on along the minus strand of NZ_BRLB01000016.1, from coordinate 200 downwards.
ATACTTTTATCTAGATATTTCGAGAAAACTCCCTCCTCTAACTAGGAGGGAGATGAATCGGAACGGTTTTTATTCTTTAACTCCTGCTTGAGAGCGAATATATTTCTCAATCATTTCTATTGTTGCTCCTCCAGTTGTTAAAATGCAATAACTTCTACTCCAAAATACGGGTTTACAGTAATATTCTTTTAAATATTCAC
>NZ_BRLB01000015.1 GCF_027923465.1 Vallitalea longa | reverse complement strand
GCAATATTAAAATATTACAGGGTAGGGCTTACCCGTAGAGCTTGGTAATAATAGTAACCATTAGGTTACTACATCCCAAGAAGCCCCCTCAAAACCGTTTTATAGGTTTAGTGGGGGAGCATGTCACGAATCTATTGAACATAAGATTGATGGAAAAGGAATTGGTTTATATACAGACTACCAAGGAGACCATACATCACCTTATACATTTATGACATGCTGTGAAGTGGATATAATCATTAATGAAGATGATTTAGATTCGAAAACAATTAATGAAGGGAAATATGCTAAATTTACAGTTAAAGGTGATATGGTAAAAGCTGTGGGTGATGTTTGGGCTGAAATATGGAAAATGGATTTGAATAGAAAATATGATACTGATTTTGAATTGTATCATAATGATTCAGAAGATATGAATAACCAGACTATAGATATATTCATATCCTTAAATTAAATAATTATAATGAATAAATATATTATTAATTATTAAAACTATAATCATACTGATATAAAAATCAAAAAGGATGGGATTATAGTGAAAGACATTAACATAACGGAAAATAAGGAACAAAGCAGGAAACATATATATAGTGATGATTCATATATGGCTGATTTAACATCTACACAGATAGGTTCTATGGCAGGAGCAGGGAAATTAGGTGGAGAAATGGTCAAAAGAATGATAGCCAGTGTAGAAAAAGAAATGGTTGAAAGTCCAGCTAAGGAATTATAAAAATATAAGACTTGACAAATGTGTAAAAAAATAGTAAATTATGTGTGATATAAAATTAGCTAGGGGAGCCAGTTGGCTGAGAAAGTATATTGTTACTGACCCTTTTTACCTGATGCGGGTAATGCCGTCGTAGGGAAGCGTTAGATCGATTTAATATGTTTACTTTCAGTCAATGATCTTCCTAAATATAAGGAGGATTTTTATTATGTTTCAAGAATTTCAGAATGCAATTTCTACTGGTGAATTGCAAAAAATAATTACTTCAACACTAGGACAAATTATTATTGTCGTAGTAGCATTATTGTTATTGCTGTTAGTAGTATCTATTGGAAGTAAGTCAAAAACCATGAAGACTAAAGAATTAGTATATTCAGCAATTGCAATAGCTATAGCTGTTGTATTATCTCAGTTAAAGATTATTAAACTTCCACAAGGTGGTTCGATAACACCATTCAGTATGCTGTTTATTGTACTTATCGGATACTGGTTTGGCACAACTCAAGGTGTAATATGTGGTATTACGTATGGATTGTTACAGTTGATAATCGACCCTTGGGTAGTTCATCCGGCTCAATTGTTATTGGATTATCCTATTGCATTTGGTGCTCTTGGTTTGTCTGGAATCTTTAAAAAATCACAAAACGGATTATTAAAAGGTCTATTCATAGGGACTTTTGGAAGATTCATATGCCACTTTTTGACAGGGGTCATATTCTTTACTAGTTATGCTGAAGGAGTAAATATGGATCCTGTGTTATATTCCATTGCATATAACATATCTTATATAGCAGTTGAAGTGTTTTTGACAGTTATTCTATTATTCATACCAACAGTAGATTCTGCAATTAAGCAGTTAAAAAGAACTGCGAATTCTTAAATTCAATTTGTATAATAATATAATAATAACATACACTAAATAGAGATAGTTACAGCTATCTCTATTTTTTTAGAAAAAAATATTATTCAACGAAAGGATAATCAACATGAAACAAGTAGGATCCAATGATAATAAAAGTAATACTAATAAAATTAAGAAAGAATCAGGAATTAGTGAAAAAATTGAAAATGCTAATTATGATAATGATAATGGTGTATCACAAGAAATTACAGAAGATAAACCATATCCAAATGTTAAGAATGAACGTCCTTATATGGGTAATCTAACATCACATGAAATTGGTATGATGGCTAGGTCGGGAGCAGTAGATGGTGATATGTTCAAAAGGATGATTTCAAATGTAGAACAAGACACTGAAGATGGACCAATATTGCCTTAATTAATGAGTCAAGGGGGAGCATTTTTTATATAAATTAACTTATTTTTCTTTAATGCTTATAGTTGTGGACATTTTGTTAAGTTTTTTACTATTATGTTAACTTTTAAGAATGTTATGGATTTGTTAATTGTAATATAGTAATATATAAATGAAGAACTTGCAACTTGAAAATCAGTATGAAATATTTAGATTTAGGAGGCAGTAAAACATATATGGGAAATGAATTGACTTTTTGGGTAGCGATATTTAATGGCTTTTTATCCTTTTTTACTCCTTGTGTATTACCCTTACTACCTTTGTATTTTAGTTATCTTGCAGGGACTACAATTACGAATCTAGAAAATAATAAAGACATAAGAAAGATAATGATTATTAATGCTATTGCATTTGTACTTGGGCTTTCTATACTTAATATAACTCTAGGATTTGGAGCAAAAGTTATTAATGATACTCTAGTAAGATATCAAGATTCTATAAGGAAAGTAGGAGGAATATTAGTAATCATTTTTGGACTTTATTTTCTTGGAGTATTCAAGATAAAGCTATTCAATAAAGAAAAGAAATATCATTACAAAAACTATAGTCCTAATTTTCTAAAGTCATTACTACTTGGAATAACATTTAGTTTTGGGTGGACACCTTGTAATGGACCAATTATTGGAACTATACTTTTTTTAGCTAGTTTTGAGAAAGATTATATGAGAGCAGGATTTATGATGTTGGTTTATTCAATCGGTTTTGCGATACCATTTTTAATATCAGCATTATTACTAAGTAGATTCATTAACAATTATAAAAGAATCTATAAGTATTTTGATAAGATTAAATTTGTTGCAGGATTATTAATGATTATTATGGGTATCATGTTGTACACCAATACGTTATCACTGTTGGTGGTATCAAAATAAATGTATAAGTAATGAAATAAAGTTAAGAATTTTAAAGAAAACAAAATTAACTATAAATAGAGGTGATTATTAATGAAGACCAAGAAAAAAATAAATATGATAATAATGTTGGTATTAGTTCTTATCTTGATGACTGGATGTAAAAAAGATAAAGATGATAGTGAAAATGAAATAAATGGTGGTAATGATACTGATATAGAATTGAATGGTGAAGATGATAAGGATATCTTAGATGAAGATGAAACTACAGAGGATGAAACTGATGGGGATAAGACTAATGAAGAAAAGGCCAAAGAGGAACAAGTAGAAGAGAAAGATACAGTAGAAGAAAAAGTAGAAGATAAACAGGAACCACAGCAACCAACCACAGATGAGAGCAATAAGAATAAAACAGAAGAAGTACCAGAAGGTGACAAAGAAACTGGAACGGATAATGAAGTGACACAAACTTTTTCTGCACCTGATTTTACATTAAGTAATGGAAAAGGTAGTAATTATACATTATCTGATTATAAAGGAAAATTGATATTGGTAAATTTCTTTACAACATGGTGTACTTATTGTAGAGAAGAAATGCCTGCTTTTCAAAGGATATATAATAAATATAAAGATGAAGTAGCAATAATAGGAGTTAACGTACAGCACGATGCCAATGAAAAGCCAGTTAGTGAAGTATTGAATTGGTTAAATAATTTGAATGTAACATTTCCTGTAGTCTTTGATTCTGATGGTACTGCAACAGATAATTATTATATCAATGGATATCCAACCACATATGTAATTAGTAAACAAGGAGAAATTATTGGCTATGTAAATGCAGTTACAGAACAAGATCTTGAAAATCTAATAAGTAAAAACAAATAAAAATAATGATTTAAAAAATTGTCCAATTTCTCTATTAATATGATATAATATTATATGTATGTAATGTTGGTAAAATATGTATTTATGTAGTAAAATGTTTGTATGGATTAATATATAGTTGAACCTTAGTAATTATAGGTTATAATAAAAAAGTGAATAATCTTGGTCACTTTTTTATTTATAGTACTTAGACAAGTTCTGTTCTATACATTTAGAAAAATATTATTTTAATAAAGAGGGAATTAATCATGTTATGTGAAAGATGCCATAAAGAACCTGCGACTGTATACTTAAATAAAACTGTTGATGGAAAAAAACAAGAAATTCATTTATGCAGTAAATGTGCTATGGAAGTAAAAGGACTGTATCCACAAAATGATATTTCCTTTGAAAGTTTCCTTAGCAGTCTTTTGGATATTAATAAAAACATTATTAGCAAATATGATAAAAAAGATGTTATTAGTTGTAATAAATGTGGTATGACATATGAAGAATTCAAGAAAAAAGGTAAATTCGGATGCAGTGAATGTTATAAAACTTTTGCTAATCTTCTTAGCCCCGTTATCAAAAGAGTTCATGGAAGTAATGTCCATGTAGGTAAAATACCAAAGAGAACGGGTGGGAAAATAATTGTTAGAAGACAAATACAATCTTTAGAAAACCAACTGAAAGAAGCTGTAATTAAAGAAGAATATGAAGATGCTGCTAAGTTTCGAGATGCTATAAGAGCATTAAAGAAGGAGGGCGGCATATGTTAAAATGGTTTGAAAAAAATTCTGTTAGTGATGATGTAGTTATATCTAGTAGAGTTAGATTAGCCAGGAATATTGAAAAATATAATTTCCCTAGTAAAATATCAGATGAAGATGCTGTTATGATTATAGGAGATGTAAAAGATGCAGTTATAAACATACATGAAGATAACAGTTACTTTCGTTCCATCAATATGGATGAATTATCCCCAATAGAAAAAATAGCTATGGTTGAACGTCATGTTATCAGTCCTAATTTCGTACGGTCATCAATTCCTACTGGATTGATTCTATCAGAAGATGAAAGTATAAGCATTATGATTAATGAAGAGGACCACCTTCGTATTCAATCTATAACTAATGGATTAAATTTACAAGAGGCACTAGACAATGCTTATAAAATAGATGATTTATTAGAAAAAAAAATAACTTATGCATATGATGAGAAAATAGGCTATTTGACTTCTTGTCCTACCAATGTTGGAACAGGGCTTAGGGCTTCATATATGATACATGTTCCAGCACTTGAAACAACAGGAAAACTACAATTTATTTTAGATGCTATCGGAAAATTTGGTATAACGGTTAGAGGTATCTATGGTGAAGGATCCAAAGCGAGAGGAAGTGTATTTCAGATATCTAATCAGATTACACTTGGTCATTCAGAAAATGAGATTATAGATAATCTAACTAGCTTAACAAAGCAAATTGTAGAACAAGAGAGAGCTTTGAGAATAAAATTGTTAAGTGCGAAAAGGTTGCAATTTGAAGATGCTGTATTCCGTTCCTATGGTGTTTTAGCTAATGCTAGAATTATCACATCTAAGGAAGCTATGAGTCTATTATCTGATATAAAACTTGGATATGAATTGGGAATATTTAAGTCAGATGTTAACAATCCTATTAATATATATGGATTGATGACTTGTATACAGCCTGCTAATCTTCAAAAAAATATAAATAAAGAGTTGAGATTGGAAGAAAGAGACATAGAAAGAGCAACTTATATAAGAAACAACTTGCCAAAGATAATATAAATTATTATATAAGAAAGGATTTGAGTTAACTTATGATGGGTAGATTTACTGGACGTGCTCAAGAAGCTATTAATTTATCTAGACAAATAGCTAAGGAATTAGGTATTGGTTATGTTGGAACAGAGCACATCCTCTTGGGTCTAATAAAAGAAGGCAGAGGAGTTGCTGGTAAGATATTAAATAGCCAAGGTATAACGGAAGAGGTTATATTAGAAAAGATTAAAAAGATAGGTATAATAGGCAATGTTACGGTTTCAAATGTAGAAGATTTTACACCGAGAGCAAAAAGAGTGCTTGAATCAAGTTTACGTGAAGCGGTTAGTATGAAGACAACGATGATAGGTACTGAACATATATTACTTGCTTTATTAAAAGAAACAGATTGTATTGCTGTAAAATTAATAAGCAGTTCAGGTGTAACTGTCCAAAAATTATATCAACTTATTTTAAAAAATCTTGGAGAATCACCTCTTAATAAAGAAACTGACGTAAAAGTTCTTAATAAAAAAACAAATACTCCCGTATTAGACCAATTCAGTAGAGATTTAACTAATATGTCAAGAGCGGGAGAATTTGACCCTATAATAGGTAGGGATAGAGAAATTGAAAGAGTCATACAGATACTTAGTAGAAGGACTAAAAATAATCCATGCCTTATAGGAGAACCTGGTGTAGGTAAGACCGCTATTGCAGAAGGATTAGCTCAAAGAATCTGTGATGGTAATATTCCAGAGACATTAAAAGATAAAAGAGTGGTAGCTCTTGATTTATCATCAATGGTTGCAGGTTCAAAATATAGAGGAGAATTTGAAGATCGAATCAAGAAGGCATTAAAAGAAATAAAAGAAGCAGGAAATGTTTTATTATTTATTGATGAAATTCATACGATAGTGGGAGCAGGAGCTGCAGAAGGAGCTATTGATGCTTCAAATATATTGAAGCCTTCTCTAGCAAGAGGAGAAATTCAACTTATAGGGGCTACTACATTAGATGAGTACAGAAAACATATAGAAAAAGATTCAGCGCTGGAAAGAAGATTCCAACCTGTTAAGGTAGAAGAACCTTCAGAAGATGAATCAATAGAAATACTCAGAGGATTAAAAGGTATGTATGAAGCCCATCATAAAGTCACTATAAAAGATGAAGCTGTAATTGCTGCGGTAAAATTATCAAATAGATATATAACTGACCGTTATCTACCAGATAAGGCGATAGATTTAATAGATGAAGCTTCCTCCAAAGTAAGACTTAGCACTTTTACAGCACCACCTGATATTAAAGAACTCGAAAGAGAATTAGAAGAACTGGAAAAAGATAAAGAGATAGCTATAAAAACTGAAGAATACGAGAAGGCCGGAGTTATCAAGAGAAAGCAAAATGAGATTAAAGAAAAATTAGAAGCTTCAAAACTTGAATGGCAATCCAAGAATTCTATGTCCAATCAAACAGTTAAAGAGGAAGAAATAGCTGATATAGTATCAAGTTGGACAGGAATACCAGTTAAAAAGCTTACTGAAGAAGAAGGTGAAAAGCTTAAGCATCTTGAAGAATATCTTCATAAGAGAGTTGTTGGACAAGATGAAGCAGTTACAGCGATTTCAAAAGCTATAAGAAGAGGAAGAGTAGGGCTAAAAGATCCTAAAAGACCTATAGGTTCATTCTTATTCTTAGGTCCAACAGGTGTTGGGAAAACTGAACTCACTAAAGCTTTAGCCGAAGCATTGTTTGGAGATGAAAGTGCACTTATAAGAGTTGATATGTCTGAGTATATGGAAAAACACAGTGTTTCCAAATTGATAGGGTCACCTCCAGGATATGTTGGTTATGATGAAGGTGGTCAAGTAAGTGAGAAAATAAGAAGAAAACCATATTCAGTAATTCTATTTGATGAAGTAGAGAAAGCTCATCCAGAAGTCTTTAATATATTATTACAGGTTCTTGATGATGGACATATAACAGATTCTCAGGGAAGAAAAGTCAATTTTAAAAATACCGTAATAATAATGACTTCTAATGTTGGTGCAAGAAATATTGTTTCACCAATAAAATTAGGTTTTGTTTCTGAAGTAGATGAAAAGAAAAACTATGAGGATATGAGAAAAAATGTAATGGATGAAGTCAAGAGATTATTCAGACCAGAATTCCTTAACAGAATTGATGAACTTATAGTATTCCATTCATTGACTAAAGAAAACATACGTGAAATTGTTGGAATCATGATAAGTCAAGTTGCAATAAGGCTTAAGAAAAATGTTGGTATTGAGCTTGAAGTAACTGATGAAGCAAAAGACTATCTGGCAAAAGAAGGTTTTGATGAAGCCTATGGTGCTAGACCACTAAGAAGGGCTATTCAATCAAAGGTAGAAGACAAACTAGCTGAAGAATTACTAGATAAGAAAATCAAATATGGGGACAAAGTTATTGTAGATGTATCAGAAGATGAATTGATTTTTACTGTTTAAAATAATTACCATATTATTTTCATAGGTATTATGTTATAATAGATAAAATATTAATAGATGATTTTGATAGGAATATATGTCAAATCAGTAATTTATAGGTAACAAATTAATTTTCTACTGGTAATTAAATATAAAATAATATATAATGTAGTTATTCAACTTTTTACGACAATATAGGAGGGTAAAGATGGCTGGTATTCAAGAATTAATCAGGGTAGAAGATGATAATACTTTAAGTTTTGGTAATCATCTAATGGATGAAAAGAAAAAGGTAATTAATTTTGAAGTTGATGGACATATATATAAAGTTAAAACTTATAATGAAATAACAAGATTAGAAAAAAATGGGAGACTGCTTTTCGAGTCTGTACCAGGAACAACAGTCCATAATTTTTCAATTAGCGATAAAATAATTGATTTTCAAGTTGAAGGAATAGAAGATGCACAGATTACGTTAGAATTAGAAGCAGACCAAGAATATAGGATATATATAAATCAAGTACAAGTAGGCAAGATGAAAGCTAATTTAGCTGGAAAAGTAAGTTTTAGTGTTGATTTTTCAAGTTGTGGGATGCAAAACGTAATGATAAAAAAAGCATAATACATGGGACAGCTTAAATAGCTGTCCTTTTTTATGCATCAAAAGAATGGTATAATCTTGTAAATATAATTCTTTTATGCTATTATTTTGTTGTACAAATGAGGAGGATAACTATGAATTACATAATAGCTTTTTTAATAGCTTTTTTAATCGTGTATCTGTTAATTCCACAACTAAAGAAATTCGCAATAAAAATTGATTTTGTAGATAAACCAACATCTAGGAAAATCCATAAAAAACCTGTTCCTGGCTTAGCTGGAGTCGGAATCTTCTTAGGCTTTATGGTCACTTATTTGTCTTTTTCTGAAGGAATAAATAGCAAATCTATAGCGTTACTTATTGGTTCGTTAATGATTTTATCCATTGGTATTATTGATGATTGGTTTAAAACTAAGAAAAAAGAATTTCCAGCATTACCTAAATCTATCGTGCAAGTGGGTGCAGCGATTGTTGCCTATCAATCTGGTATGATTTTTTATGGTTTTACTAATCCAATAACTCATGAATATGTTTTACTACCTGTGATACTACAATTTCTATTAACTGTCACATGGATTTTTGGTGTCACAACAGTTATTAACTTTATTGATGGATTGGACGGTTTAGCTGGTGGTATTTCAGCTATATCCGCTATAACATTATTTATTGTTGCATTAGCTAAAGGTCAGGTGAATTCAGCCATGATGGCCATTATATTAACTGGTGTACTAATAGGATATTTGAAATATAATAAGCAACCTGCTCAAATATATATGGGTGATGCAGGTGCGACTTTCATAGGATATATATTAGGAGTTATTGCGTTAGATGGGGCTTTTAAGCAAGCGACTGTTTTGTCATTACTGATACCAATTCTTGCTTTGGGTGTACCAATATTTGATAACATCTTTGTAGTAATAAAACGCTTTTTAGAAGGAAAAGCTGTGTATAAGGCAGATAGAAGTCAAGTTCATTACAGACTTTTGTCAGCAGGATTAAATCAGAGGCAAGTAGTTACATTTCTATGTTTAGTCAATTTTTGTATGGGTTTGGTTTCAATTATTATTTTGTTATTAAAGATATAATTATAGCAGTATAATAATTTCAGATTAGATTTTGATAGACTTAAGGGGTTATAATGCCCCTATTTCTATTTTGTAGATATTTATTTTAGATAACAAAAATAAGGGAGGATGTTATGGCCAAGCAGAAAAGTGTATTTGTATGTCAAGAATGTGGTAATGAATCAGCAAAGTGGATGGGACAATGTCCAGCATGTAAACAATGGAATACATTTGTTGAAGAAATCAAAATAAAAACAAAGAATGTACATACTAATAACGATATAAATATAAAAAGCAAACCTAAAAAACTTTCGTGTATAGAAATGAATGAGGAAGAAAGACTAACAACCAATATAGGTGAATTGGACCGTGTTCTTGGTGGAGGTATAGTAAAAGGTTCTCTAACATTGGTAGGAGGAGATCCTGGAATCGGTAAATCCACATTGCTATTACAGATGTGTCAGTATCTATGTGACCAAGATATTGATGTATTATACATATCAGGTGAAGAATCTTTGCAGCAAATTAAAATGAGAGGTGATAGACTGGGAGTTAATGGGGACAAATTAACTCTATACACTGAAACTAATCTGACTTATTGTTTGAAAGTCATAAAAGAAACAAAACCAAGTGTTGTAATAGTTGATTCTATCCAAACTATCTACAGTGATGATATAACTTCAGCGGCAGGTAGTGTCAGTCAGGTAAGAGAAGTAACTGCGGCTCTAATGAAAGTTGCAAAAGGGTTAGGTATATCTACATTTATTGTTGGACATGTCACTAAAGAAGGTGCCATCGCTGGACCTAGAGTATTAGAACATATGGTTGATACTGTATTATATTTCGAAGGGGTTAGGAGTGCTTCATATAGAATACTTAGAGCAGTTAAAAACAGATTCGGTTCTACTAATGAAATTGGTGTTTTTGAAATGAGAGACAAAGGATTGGAGGAAGTACCAAATCCTTCCGAATATATGTTGACTGGTAGACCAATCAACTCTCCTGGTTCAATTGTGACTTGCTGTATGGAAGGAACTAGACCTATGTTGGTAGAAGTCCAAGCTTTGACTAGTCCTACCAATTTTGGTATGCCTAGAAGAACTGCAACAGGGACAGATTATAATAGAGTTGTACTACTTATGGCGGTTTTGGAAAAAAAGATAGGTATGCAGTTAGCTAGTTATGACAGTTATGTTAATATAGCTGGAGGATTAAAGATTACAGAACCAAGTCTTGATTTGGGTATTGTATGTGCTATTGCATCTAGTTTCAAGAATATTCCCGTAGATTCTAAAACTGTAATTATGGGAGAAGTTGGACTTACAGGAGAAGTTAGAGGAATTACAATGGCAGAGAAAAGAATATTAGAATCTAAGAAATTGGGTTTCAAAAAATGTATTATATCAAAAACTAATGTAAAAGGTATTAAAATAGATGGAATAGAAATAATCGGTGTAAATAATGTAGCTGAAGCTTTAAATAATATATTCTAGTTGAAAATGTTTATCTAAGAGAACAATATATACCATTTTTTGTAAGGCTATAAAGGTGAAATACATGTACATTAGTTAAGCAAATCTAAATTGAAATAATAGAAAAATATTAACATGGAGATAGTATAGGGGAATATGTAGCAATAAGCTACTAACACAAAATTCAACCAATATATAGATTGCTAGTGGCTGATGGATATTCTCCTATATTATCTCCAAAATTATTTTATCATTTCATTCAATGTTGAATTTTCCAAGCAGATTTACTTTGTTCATTTCTTGTAATAGGATACCGTTTAGATTAAGATCAAAGGAGTTGCTGATACAAGCCAAGTGATAAAGACAACTTCCGATATCATTTTCAATTCTATCTCTACAGTCTTCACAGAGTGTACCTGTAATATGATGAGGATCAAGAATTTTAATCATATCTAGATTAATATCATCATTATAAGAATAGAGCTTATTATTTGCATTAATTTCAATACAACCACAATAAGTGCAAGCTCTGATAATATTTTTATTAAGTTTTGCAGCAACTTCTTGTAATTTAGCTAATTGATCAAGTATGTTTTTATTGAAATAATCGTTTTCTTTAACTGTACATTGAAATTTTTCTGTTATAGTATGATTTAGATTAGACACAAGATCACCCCGTTTAACATTATAATAATATATTACCATATATTTACAATATGTTAAAGGCTTATTTATAAAATTTTAAGAAAATAATAAGAGAATTCTATCTATATAATTAAAATGTAAAAATTAGACATTTTGTTATACATTTATGACAGAATTCTCATTATAATAGTTAATATTTGTTTTAACTTAATTTATAGAAAAATGATACTTATAATTTTGTTTTTAATATTTATTGATTGCAGTTTATGTTTCTATAGATAGATTTTGTTATAAAGCTAAAAATTTATCTATATCTTTTTTTACTATTTCAAGTGAACTTCTCCAGAAATCAACATCATGTGAATCAATATCCATTATTGCTAATACATCTTTGACATTATTCTTACCTGTCGCATTAAGCAATTCATCATATTTAGGTATGAAATCACTACCCATTTCTAGGTATTTAGCATATAATCCTTTTGCAAATAATAAGCCAAAGGCATATGGGAAATTATAGAAGTTAGCATCTGAAAAATAGTAATGAGGTTTGCATGTCCACATATAAGGGTGTAACACATTATGGTCTAGACCATCACCATATGCTTCTTTTTGTGCATCTAACATTATTTCTTTCAATTCATCCACTGATAATGAAGAAGTTTTTCTATTTTCAAATAAAGCAGTTTCAAATAAGTAACGGCTATATATGTCTACTATAGTTTGGTTAGAACCCATAAGATCATTTTCTAATATAACAAGTGCTTCTTCATCAGTAGCATTCTTAAGAGCTGCATTCATTACTATGGTTTCACAGAAAATTGAAGCAGTTTCTGCTATTGGCATAGGATAATCACTATTGAGGCTGGATTCATCTTTGAGGCAGTCTCCATGGTATCCATGTCCTAATTCATGTGCTAATGTAGTAACATCATTAAGACTTCCTGAGAAATTAGCCATGATTCTACTTTCTTTTATACAGTGAAGATTACTACAATAAGCACCACCTATTTTACCTTCTCTAGGTTCTGCATCAATCCATCTATTTTCAAAAGCATTATTTGCAAAGTTACCAAGTTTGTTACTGAAAGAAGTAAAATTAGAAACAACAAAATCTTTAGCTTCTTCAAAAGTATATTGCATATCAACTTCCCCTACTGGAGCAAACAAGTCATAGAAAGGAAGTCCTTTTTCATGTCCAAGCATTTTGGCTTTCTTTTTAAGATACATATGGAAAGAAGGCAGATATTCTTTTATAGCAGTTATCATAGCATCAAGAGTTTCTTTATCCATTCTTGAACCAACAAGAGTCATATCAAGAGGTGAAGAATAACCTCTTTTTTTAGCTAAAGTAATTACTTCTCCCTTAATAGCATTTAAGCATGCTGCTGAAGATTGGTCAATTTTTTTATATGCTTCTAATTCTGCTTCATAAGCTTTTTTTCTTTTTTCAGCGGATGAATCATAAGCATAATTTCTAATTACTGTCAAAGGTAACTTTTCATCTTCGTAATCAACTAATAGTGAAGATGTTACTGTCTCTTGTAATTTAGACCAAGCATTAGAACCAGTATTCTGCATTTCTGCGATTAACTGTTCTTCTTCGTCACTTAATAGATATTGTGCTAATTTTTTATTGCTTTTGATTATGTACTCATGTTCTTTCAAGTAATCAGAAGATGCAATAATTTCATCTAGACCATCAAGCTTATTTAGCCATTTTTGTATTTTTACATCTAAAATAGTGAGTTTAGGAATATAGCTTTCAACTTTTTCCATTTGTTTTATAGCTGCATTATTTTTTGTATCTACGCTATAAGTTAGATATGCATAGTCATATAGTCTACTAATAACATTTTCTAAGTTATTCTTTGATTCATAATATTTTTCTAGTTTGTTTTTGGCATTATCAGTTGTTGCAGTATTAACGTTTACAAAATTTGTTGTATCTTCTATAAGTTTTTCTACAAGTTGAAAATCTTTTTTGATTTCTTCGCATTCAAAAGATGTATAGAGTTTGTCAAGATTCCATTTCATATTCATTTTGCGTTGCCTCCTCAATAATTAATTATATTACTCAACTCTTTTCCTTTAATATTCAAGTAGCTCAATATAAGAGTATTCATCATTTATTTGATTGTATATAATCCGTATATATTAAAGGTTAAAAGTTTAAGCCATAAGTATAGGTTGAATATATTATGTATTAAGTTGAAAAAAGTATTTATTAAACAACCTAATATTTTTATTCTAACATATATTTGAAGAATTGGTATATTTATTTAAGAATAATTACATATTTTTCAAAAGCTGAGAATTTTTATTGCTAGGTTATAGAGCGTCTAGTATAATAACAGTAGATATATTAATTAATAGATTAGGAGGAGCTTTTTATGCCATGGTGTCCAAAGTGCAAATGTGAATATGAAGAAGGAGTCAAATTATGTGCAGATTGTAAAGTCGAACTAGTGGATAGTTTAGATGATATAGTTGAATGGAGAACATTAATTAAAGCGAATAAAGAAGAACAGGCAGTTGAATTAAAAGAATATCTAGAATACAGTGGTGTACAAGAAGTAAAATATGAAAAAATTGAAGATGAAGAGGAAGAAAACGGTTACTATTTTTCTATTTTAGTTACAGACAAAGAAATCGACGAATCAATCAAATATCTAAAAGGTTATATGCTTACTAAAGCTAAAGACAAAAAAGATGAAGATTTAGAGGATGATGAAGAAGAAGTCACTAATGAATATGAAACAGAAGATTATAAAGATGATACGAAGTTGAAAGACCTGAAATCAAGTGTCTATTCATTCGGTATCATAGGAGCTGTGTTATTGGTTGGTGGTATACTTGCTATGACAGAAGTGATAACTATTAGTTTCAGTAACAAATACTTATTTTCTGGAATAATACTGGCAGTAGGTATAGCATTCATTATAATAGCTATCAATAGTGCAACTAGAGTTGGTAAGGAAACTAAAACTATTACTCATAGGGATAGTAGTATAGATAGAATAATTGAATGGTTCGGAGATAATTATAGCTTAGATGATTTTGCCAAAAAACATGATATGAATTTACAAGATATGGATGAAGGGGATATCTATTATATAGTAATGGATAAGTTGAAAGAAATAATTAGTGCTCAATTTGTTGAGATGGACAAGAAGTTAGTTAATACTGCGGCTGAAATTATTTTCGAAAAAATGAGTAAGTAGGATTTTGAGGGGGAGTAAGTCAGAGAAAAGTGTTACAATCACTTGTCTTACCCAAAAAGCGGTCGGTCTGCGTGATTGTAATACTTTACCCCTCTTACGTTGCAAGACAGAAATCACGTGAGAAATTAAATAGAGTTACTAAATAGTTGCCTATATATAGACTAAATAGAGTAAAACCAACTACCCAACTAACTAAAAAAAAATTACATCTTGTACTATAGAAGGGTATAGGGTATTATAATAACGCAGACCGACCGCTTTTTGGGTAAGGCAAGTTATTATAATACCCTATACCCAGACTATTCCCCAATTATCCCCGACTTATAAACTCAACAAATTTTTTCCCAGCAATAGACAAAGGAATATCTCTCTTCATAACAACAGCTAACCCCCTTCTAGGAAGTTTTTCATTAATCTCTAATGGAAAAACATCTTCCAACAAATTGTCTTGTAAACAATAATCTGGTACCAAAGAAATACCAAGATTAATCTTAGCAAGTTCTACAAGAAGTTCAATACTGGTAAGCTCTATCTCAGGAGATAATGAAAGCCCATTATCTTTGAAAACATTGTAGATATATTGACTTGTAGTAGTATTTTTCTCCAACATCAATAAAGGATACTTCAATAGTTCTTTCAGTGAAACAAACTTATTTCTTAATTCTGCAAAATCATTTCCAGCGATAAAAACATCTTGAAATTCAAGAAATTCAATAACTTCCATAGAATCATCTATATTATTATTGGGAATATTAGTAACAATAAAATCCACATTACCTTGTTTTAATAAATCAACACATCTGATTGAAGTTCTGTTGGTAACTTGTAAATGTATGTTAGGGTACCTAGAATGAAATTTCTTGAAATAAGGGAGAAGAATATACTTACATATAGTATCACTTGCGCCTATATGGATTTTACCTTGATTAAGAGCCTTAGTTTCCATGATGTTGTTTTCTCCATTGTGAATTAGATTGATAGCAGGTTCAACATGCTGTAATAGAAGTTCACCTTCATGAGTAAGAGTCACTCTTTTGGTATTTCTATTGAATAAAGTTGTATTAAGATTTTTTTCCAAAGTTTTAATAGATTGACTCACTGCTGATTGAGAGATAAATAATTTGGTCGATGCTTTAGAAAAACTCAAGGTAGTTGCCACATAATAAAAGACTTTATAGAGTTCGAAATTAATATTCATTAATTAGTTCTCCTTATAAATGATATTAGTATTATTAATTTTACTTAATAATCATAGCATGTTATTATTATAAAGTAAACGTGTAATAGTTATTCGGAATAATATTTTTGATAGCATTTTATAAAAACTGTAAAAAGCTATTATGAAAAAAATATGAGATTGGATTTGGAGTTAGTTAAAGAATATTTTGATATAGGTTAGAAATATTATTATTATTATAAAATTAAAAACCTTAGGAGGTCAATGATGGATACCATTAAAAGAGTTTTTGTAGAGAAAAAGACAGGTTGTAATATAGAAGCAAAACATTTGCTTAATGATTTTAAAAGTAATTTGTCATTAAATAATTTAGAGAATATAAGAATAGTTAATAGATATGATGTAGCTCATATAACAGATGAAGCTTACAAAAGTGCTTTGAAAACCATTTTTTCAGAACCTCAAGTAGATATACTAACAGAAGAAGTTATGACACTTAATGAAGATGAAACAGCTTTTGCAGTAGAATACTTACCAGGGCAGTATGACCAAAGGGCAGATCAAGCTGCTCAATGTATTAAAATATTAAATGTAGATGTCAGTCCAATTGTTAGAGTTGCAAAAGTAATAGTAGTACAAGGCAAATTAAGTGATGCTGATATAAACAAAATAAAGAAATACTATATTAACCCAGTAGATTCAAGAGAAGCTATGTTGGATAAACCAGAAACATTGGATTTGAAGTTCGATATTCCAGAAACAGTTTCAATAGTAGACGGTTTTATTGAAATGGGAAAAAATCAGATTGAAGAGTTATGGAAACAATTGGGACTTGCCATGAGTGCAGACGATTTATTGTTCACTCAAGAATATTTTGCAAATACTGAAAAAAGAAATCCCACAATTACAGAAATCAGAGTCCTAGACACTTATTGGTCTGATCACTGTAGACACACCACATTTCAAACAGCTATAGAAAATGTTACTTTTGAAGAGGGTAAGTATAACGAACCTGTTGAATTAACATATAAAAAATATATAGAAGATAGAAATGAAGTTCTAGGAGATAAGGCTGATAAGAAAGATGTTTGTCTTATGGATATTGCATTATTGGCTATGAAAAAACTTAGAGCAGAAGGATATATAGATGATCTTGAAGTTTCAGAAGAAATCAATGCTTGCAGTATTGTAGTTAATGTAGATGTAGACGGAAAAGACCAAGAATGGTTAGTGATGTTCAAGAATGAAACACATAATCATCCAACAGAAATAGAACCATTTGGTGGAGCTGCAACTTGTCTTGGCGGAGCAATCAGAGATCCATTGTCAGGACGTTCTTATGTATATCAAGCTATGAGAGTAACAGGAGCGGCAGATCCAAGAACACCACTTAATGAAACATTACCCGGGAAATTATCTCAGAAAAAGATAGTAACAGAAAGTTCTCATGGTTACAGTTCTTATGGCAATCAAATAGGTCTTGCGACAGGTAAGGTTCATGAAATATATCATCCCAATTATGTAGCCAAACATATGGAAATTGGAGCAGTTATTGCAGCAGCACCTAGAGAGAATGTAATAAGAGAGACTTCTGATGAAGGAGATATAATTATATTATTAGGTGGAAGAACTGGAAGAGACGGTTGTGGTGGAGCAACAGGTTCTTCTAAAGAACATACAGAAGATTCAATTCATACATGTGGAGCAGAAGTACAAAAAGGTAATCCACCTACTGAAAGAAAAATACAACGTTTGTTTAGAGATAAAAAAGTTAGTACTATGATTAAGAAATGTAATGATTTCGGAGCTGGAGGAGTATCAGTTGCTATAGGTGAATTGGCAGACGGATTGATTATAGATCTTGATAAAGTACCTAAAAAATATGCTGGACTAGATGGAACGGAACTTGCTATCTCTGAATCACAAGAAAGAATGGCAGTAGTTGTTGATAAAAATGATGTTGATGAATTCATTTCTTGTGCTAACAGAGAAAATTTAGAAGCTGTTATTGTGGCTAACGTAACACAAGAGAAAAAACTCGTTATGAAATGGAATGGTAATGATATTGTAAATATCAGTAGAGAGTTCTTAGATACTAATGGTGCGAAGGCGGTAACAGATGTACACGTTCTATCACCAAAAGAAGAAGATAATTATTTTGAAGAAACACAAGTCAAGGGTGAAAATGTAAAAGAGAAATGGTTAGATATAATTGGAGATATCAATGTAGCATCTCAAAAAGGATTAGCTGAGAAATTTGACAGTTCCATTGGAGCATCAAGTGTTTTTATGCCTTATGGTGGCAAATATCAATTGACTCCAACTGAAACTATGACTGCTAAGATACCTTTACTTGATGGAGATACTTCAACAGGTACTATAATGAGTTATGGTTATAATCCATACCTTATGTCATGGAGTCCTTATCATGGAGCTGTATATTCTATAGTGGAGTCAATAGCTAAAATTGTTGTTACTGGTGGAGATTATAAGAATATAAGATTCACTTTCCAAGAATATTTTAAACGTCTTGGTAAAGATAAGAGCAGATGGGGAGAACCATTTAGTGCATTGCTTGGTGCATATCATGTTCAAGAGATGTTAAGACTTCCTTCAATAGGAGGGAAAGACAGTATGTCAGGTACATTCAATGATATAGATGTTCCCCCTACACTAGTTTCTTTTGCTGTAGATGTTGTAGATGTAAACAAAGTCATCTCACCTGAATTAAAGAAAATTGACAGTAATCTTATATATGTACCATTATCAAAGGACTCATATGATTTACCTGATTTGGAAGAACTCAAGAAAAATTACTCCAAGATACATGAACTCATAGAAGATGGTAAGATATTAGCAGCACATACAGTTGGATATGGTGGATTGGTTGAAGCTATCTCTAAAATGGCTATGGGTAACAAAATAGGTGTTACTATAGATGAGTCAATTGAAGAAAGTACTTTATATAATAGAGAATACGGAAGTATTTTATTGGAAATGGATAAAGATGTCGATTATAAAGAATTATTGGATGAACTAAATTATAGATATATTGGTTGTACAACTAAAGATTCAGTTATCAAGTTCAATAATGAAAATATATGTCTTTACGAAATAATTGACACATGGACTAATACTCTAGAAGATGTATATCCAACTAAGACTAATGAGGATAATCCTGTTATTGATAAATTGTATAAGAAAGATAATATATATATATGTAAAAATAAGATTGCTAAGCCAAAAGTATTTATTCCTGTGTTTCCAGGTACCAATTGTGAATATGATTCAGCCAAAGCATTTGAAAATGCTGGTGCGGAAGTAGATATGTTGGTTTTCAAGAATCTCACTTCAAAAGATATAAAAGATTCTATTACAGAAATGGCAACTAAAATAGGCGATAGTCAGATTGTAATGATACCGGGAGGTTTCAGTGCTGGAGATGAACCAGAAGGTTCAGGTAAATTCATTGCGACTATATTCAGAAATGAAAAAATCAAAAATGCTGTACTAGAACTTCTGAATAATAGAGATGGACTTATGCTAGGTATATGTAATGGCTTCCAGTCTCTAATTAAACTAGGACTTGTACCATATGGAGAAATTAGAGAACTTAATAATAGTGATCCAACGCTTACTTATAATACAATCGGCAGACATATATCCTGTATGGTCGATACCAAAATAATAAGCAACAAATCACCTTGGTTAGCTAATGTAAATGTTGGTGACATACATGCCATACCTGTATCTCATGGTGAAGGTAGATTCATAGTGAATGAAACGATAGCTAAAAAACTATTTGACAATGGCCAAGTGGCTACACAATATGTTGACCAAAATGGTAATCCAACAATGGATATTAGATATAATCCAAATGGTTCATTATATGCTATAGAAGGAATAACAAGTCCAGATGGAAGAATACTTGGTAAAATGGGACATTCTGAACGTATTGGAACTAATGTCGCTAAAAACATCATAGGTAATAAAGACCAAATGATATTTAAATCAGGAGTACAATATTTTACTAAATAAAAAGCTTTTTTAATTAACTTTCTCTCAAGAAAATTTAAGTGGTAGAGTTGAGTATATATGTAAAAACATCAAATGAGCCTTCTTGTTAATAATTACAAAATATTAATAAGAAGGCTTTGTTTAATCTTATAGGTCTTAACGGATAAATCTGTTTTGCAGAACGATGCATAGCCTCTTTTGTTCCAAAAATGATGGATATACAGACTATTGATTGATAATTATATTAATTATGCGTAAAAATGTTTTATAACATATATTTAACATGAATTTATCATTAAGTAAATTGATATATACCTCTATTTAATGTATAATTATAGAAAATGTACAAATAGTTGTAAAATGGAGGTCATATTATTATGAAAAATTGTTTGAAAAGAGCAAGTGTTTTTACAGCAGGAGTAGTTTTGATGGTACAATTAATTTCAACTTCAGTATTTGGATGGGCTGGTGAACTTGACCAAGATCCAAACACACATACTTTGTTAGTCACTCAAGGTTTGCAGATTTTAGAAAATGATTTAAGTTCAGATGACAGAAATAATAGCGAATTCATGGATGTAATCAATAGATTAAAAGTATCTATTGAAAATTTTAAACTTGGTTCTATTATGCCAGATTTTGATGACAAAAATTTTTCTTTATATCAAGATCATTTCTATGACCCCTATACCAAATCTAATTTTACTGCTTCAAGTGAAGGAGAACTCGCATTTCTAGATTATATATATCAAACAGCTGAATATCGTTCAAAAGAATACATAGGATGGGCATTACAATATTGGAAGAGCGGAAATTACAATGATGCAATATATACTTTAGGAAATGCAATGCATTATTTTGCGGACTTATGTAATCCTCATCATGCATCAAATGCTATTGGTGGTACTCAAGAACATATTACAAAACATAGTACATTTGAAACATATGTAGAAGACAATAAAGAGCAATATACTATAAATACACTAGGTGGTAATACTAGTACATCTAATTATTCAGATACATTAGAAGATGAATATCTACCAGATTTCATAACTAAGGAATGTGATGTTAGAGCTATAATCGGATATGAGCAATACCATAATAATTTTGTAGCAGATGATGAATCTACGTGGAATGGTGTTGCAGATATTACAATGAAAAGCGCTCAAAGAGGAATAGCTAGAGTTTTATATCGATTTGCAAAAGAGATTGCAAACCCATCTTCTGTATGTAGTAATACGTATGATAGTGATATTGCTCTTGATGTTCGTGTCAAAACAAAAGATGGAGCATTAACTGATTCTTATGGAACGGATAATGATGTATACTTCGGTGTTGAATTAAAAAATGGTAGAATGCACGAATGGAAGTTGGACAAGTCAGGTTACAATGATCATGAAAAAGGTGATAATGATACATATACTGTAGTGTTAGAAAAATCAGCCGGCTCTGAAATAAGAAAAGCATGGATACGAAAACAAAGAGGATGGGAAGCAGGAAGTGCTGAAGATAACTGGTATCCTTTAGAGGTAGAAGTATCAAGTAGCGATAATCAATGCCATTTCTTAAAACCTCTTAATAGTTGGTTTATAGGTAATACAGGTATTGATATAGTTGTCTCTGATTGCAATTTTATTTTGGATAAAGTCGATGTTCGTATAAAAACCAAAGATGGTAATCTATTTGATTCCTATGGAACAGATAGTGATGTATATTTTGGTATGCAATTAAGTGACGGTACAATTCAAGAAAGTATGTTGGATAAACCAGATTACAATGATTTTGAAAAAGGTGATGATGATTGGTATTCAATAGAATACTCCAAATTACCTGACGCCGTAATTACAAAAGCATGGTTAAAAAAAGTTGGAAACGATGATTGGTATCCAGAGAATATCACAATAACCAAAGATGATTTTGTCTTTAACACTGATATAAATCAATGGTTTTATGATAATACCGTAAAAGAATGGTTATTCTAAAATATTCAAGTCTAGCATTGTAATAAATAGCATATATAGAAAGAAATTAATATAATAATATATCTTATATATAAAATGATAAAGCTGTTAATGATAATATCACTAATATCATTAACAGTTTTTGTTATCTTTACTTGTTATAAACTATAAAATATTAAAAAAGCAATTGTAAATTCCAGATAATTATAATAAGTATAGGGGTATAATAAAATATTTTTTAATTCTAAAAACTCTTATTTTTGTTAACAAATTAACATTATTATTAAGCGTAAATTTATACATCTAATTCAAATTAAATAAATTAGCATTAAATTCCTATACGGATGGGTATAAATCAGTATTAATAGAAGTAATACTGTAAAAGTTTTGCATTTTAGTTATATTAGTGATACAATATTAGATAAAAGATTGTTTGTTAATTAACAAACAATCTCGCATATCATAGAATCTACTATAATAAATGGCTTAAGGAGGAATTATTGATGAAAGGTTACGCAATGTTAAGTATCGGAAAAACAGGTTGGATAGAAAAGGAGAAACCTGTTGCTGGACCGTTAGATGCTATATTAAGACCTATTGCTATAGCACCTTGTAGTTCTGATGTCCATACAGTTTGGGCAGGAGCACTTGGAGATAGAAAAAACATGATTTTAGGACATGAGGCTGTCGGTGAAGTTGTTGAAGTAGGTAGTCTGGTTAAAGATTTCAAACCAGGTGATAAAGTTATTGTTCCAGCTATTACTCCTGACTGGGGAAGTCAAGAAGCTCAATTAGGTTTTCCACAACATTCAGGTGGAATGTTAGCAGGATGGAAATTCTCTAATTTCAAAGATGGCGTATTTGCTGAATATTTTCATGTGAACGAAGCTGATGCCAATTTAGCGCATTTACCAGAAGGTATGGATCCTGGTGTTGCATGTATGATATCTGATATGGTTATCACTGGATTTAGCGGTTCTGAGTTAACAGATATAACATTTGGAGATGCAGTTGCATGTATTGGAATAGGTCCAGTCGGTTTGATGGGTGTTGCAGGTGCAAATCTAAAAGGAGCTGCAAGAATAATTGCTGTTGGAAGTCGTCCAATTTGTGTTGAAGCTGCTAAATATTATGGCGCTACAGATATTGTTAACTATAAAAAAGGAGATATCGTAGATCAAATATTGAATTTAACCAATGGTGAGGGTGTTGATAAAGTCATTATTGCTGGTGGTAACGTAGATACTATTTCACAAGCAGTTAAAATAGTTCGTGCTGGAGGAAAAATCGGAAATATCAATTACCTAGGTTCGGGAGACTATATTAAAATTCCTAGAATTGAATGGGGAGTTGGTATGGGTCATAAAAATATTCTTGGTGGGTTAACACCTGGAGGAAGAGTGAAAACAGAAAAATTAGCTAACTTAGTTAAATACAATAAATTAGATCCAAGTAAATTAATAACTCATAGATTTGAAGGATTTAAAAATATAGAAAAAGCATTATATCTAATGAAAGACAAACCTACTGATTTAATAAAACCAGTTGTAACAATAAAATATTAATATCTCAACTTTTTCACTTCAATAGTATATGCTGGTAAGCTAATTATAGATAGAAAGCTGAATTAACATATTATAAAGTGCTAACTAAATTATTTTAGATTAGCACTTTAGCATCATACAGTTTAATTAAAATTTTATTATCCAGAATTACAATTAGACTTTTATAAAAAAACATTAAGATTATTTATTCTCATTCTACAATATAATCATCAACGTCAAAAATTTTATCTTTATAATAATATTTCCTATCCTCTTCAGTTATCTCGCGAATCACTTTACAAGGATTGCCTACTGCGATCATATTAGCTGGAATGTCCTTTGTTACTACACTACCAGAACCTATTACAACGTTATCACCAATATTGACACCAGGATTAATAACAACATTACCACCTATCCACACATTGTTTCCTATAGAAACGGAAATCCCATACTCATAACCAGAGTTTCGTGAATCAGGATGGATTGGATGACCAGCAGTATATATTGAAACATTAGGAGCCAACATTACATTTTCTCCTATAGTTATTTTCCCTACATCTAACATGATACAGTTATAATTTGCATAGAAGTTATTTCCCACTTCAATATTATACCCGTAATCACAATGAAAAGGTTGTTCAATATAGACATTTTCACCTGTTTTTCCTAATATGTTTTTTATGATTTTTTTCGTATCCTCAATTTTATCTGGATTCAGATTATTATATGCATATATCTTTTTCTTGTTTTCCAATCTATCTTCTTTTAAGCCATCAAGGCTTGCTTTGTAAGGGAGTCCTTTTAGCATTCTTTCTCTTTGATTCATAAAATCACCTCTTTAAATTTATTATATCCCAAAATATCAACTCATCCATGAAACTTGAAGATGTAATTTTTGATATTTAGCCTTAAGTATATCATAGCAAGGTCACTATTTAAATAGAATTTATAATGATTACGAAATATTCCATAAGATACTATTATAAAAATCCTTGAAGTTACATGTAGTAAATTAATTAACAATAGAAGACTTGTATAATTTTGATTATTTATATAAGTGACTATAATAAAAATTAGCTAACACTGTATTGATGATAGGTAGACGATTATATCAATAACAAGTATAATAAGTATAGATTAGAAAAACAAATGTTATGTACTGGGCTTCAAACCTATGGTCCTTTTAATTCCTGCATTAAAATTAAATGTGGGTAAGTTGAGTTATGGATTAATTTGGAGGAAATATAATGAAAAAAATATTATTAGTTGAAGATGATGAGGCTTTGGCTTATGGAATTGATATAGCATTACAATCTAATAACTATGATGTAACAATCAGTAAGTTCATACTGGACGGGAAAAAAACATTCAATAATCAAGTATTCGACTTGGTAATACTTGATATAGATCTTCCAGATGGTTCAGGATATGACCTATGCAAATACATACGTATGGGAAGTGACGTTCCAATAATATTTCTTACAGGATTAAGTGAAGAACTTAATGTTGTTACGGGACTGGATATGGGAGCGGATGACTACATTACGAAACCATTTACACTAAGTGTTTTGATATCTAGAATGAATGCCATTTTCAGACGTATTGATAAGAAATCTTACTCTGTACTTGTATCAAATGATATATATTTCTATTTGAATGAGGTTAGATTAACTAAAGATAATGAAAATATCCCAATATCAATTACAGAATATAAATTGTTGAAACTGCTTCTGGAAAATTCCTTAAGAATCGTAACTAAAGAACAGATTCTTACTCATGTATGGGATGATGCTGAAAACTATGTTGATGAAAATGCCATTGCAGTCAATATCAAACGTATAAGGGCTAAGATTGAAGATGATAAATCAAGACCAGAATACATAAAAACAATTAGAGGTCTGGGCTATACATGGAATCAGAGGTGTGAAAAACGATGAAGGAGTTATGGAACGATAATAATATCAAAAAAAATGTGATAGTATTATTAGGAATTTATATGATTACATTTTTATTGATTATGGTAATAGATATTTTGGAGATATATGTAGAGTTTGAATCTCTAAGAAGATATAAGTACATTGTTTATAAACTCATGATTTGCATAATAATTTTCAGCAGTGCTTTTATAGGATATAGGACCATCAAATATATATATACGAGATTAAGTACGGTCAATAAGAATGTAACGTTAGCCATTAATGGCAATTATGACAGCACCAAGGAATATGTATCTGACTATGACGAAGGTATTTTATACAGTATAGAGTATCAACTGAACACACTCATATGCAAATTAAATAGTAATAGAGAATGTGTAAACAATGAGAAGAAAAGATTGAATACTCTAGTTACAGAAATAACACATCAACTGAAGACACCTGTTGCAGCAATAAAATTATTCAACTCCCTTCTCCAAAATAATGAAATCGGTGAAGAGAAAAAGTTGAATATGATTTCTAAGATGAGTGATGAGATCCATAAAGTTGAATGGTTCGTCGAGTCGCTGACAGATATATCCAAGTTGGAAACAGGACTTATTCAAATAAATATTAAGGAAAACAATATAAATAAGACAATAACGGAAGCAGTTAATTCAATATATGTATCAGCAAGAGAGAAAGATATAGAAATCAATATGAAGAATAATCATAATAACATATTCTGTTATGATGCCAAGTGGACAAAAGAAGCAATCACCAATATATTGGATAATGCTGTTAAATATACTGATATAGAGGGAACTATTACGATTGAATGCGTAAAAACTGTCATGTCAAATAAAATAATAATTAATGATAATGGAAGAGGTATTGATAAAAATGATATACCTTTTATTTTTGACAGATTCTATAAAAGTGACAAAACAGGTATAGATAAAGGAATTGGCATTGGATTATATCTGGCGAAAGAAATAATGAAAAGTCAAGATGGAACAATAAAGGTATATTCAGAATTAGATAAGGGGTCAAGGTTCGAATTGATATTCTATAGTTAAAAATTCTACGGCTAATTATAGTTCAAATATTAATCTATGAGACATGAGACATGAGAGATTAAAATTACAACTTTGTCATAATAACTGTAATGGAGTTGACAGAATGCTGCTGTATAATAATAGATATTGAAAAATAGTTTATCATTATACATAAATAACTGGGAGGTACGATAAATGGAAATGCTAAAAACGATTGGATTGAAAAAATACTTCGTAGGAAAAGAATATACAGTAAAAGCTGTCGACGATATTAATTTGAAAGTAAGTAAAGGGGAGTTCATAGTTATTGCAGGTCCATCAGGGTCTGGTAAGACTACATTCCTTAATCTTATAGGAGGTCTTGAACAACCGACACAGGGAAAAGTACTAATTGATAATACGAATATCAATAATATGGACGAGACAAAAAGAACAATTTTCAGAAGAAGGAATATAGGTTTCGTATTTCAGAGTTATAATCTTGTACCCATAATCAATACATGGGAAAATATAGTTCTTCCTATAGAGCTGGATGGAAGAGATGTTGACAAGAAATACATAACTGAATTGATGAAAACATTGAAGATATATGACCGTAAAGATCATCTGCCTAATGCTTTATCGGGAGGACAACAACAGAGAGTAGCAATAGCTAGAGCTCTAGCTTCTAATCCTTCTATTATCCTAGCGGATGAACCCACAGGAAATCTTGATTCAGAGAATAGCGAAGAAGTACTTCATCTACTGAAAAAAACAGTAAAATCATATAATCAGACACTCATCTTAATTACCCATGATGAAAAGATAGCTCAGGAAGCAGACAGAATCTTACTGATAAATGATGGAAGAATCGTTAAGGAGAGTAGATAATATGAAATGTATACAAAACCTGGCGAAAGCTTATCTAGACTCTTCCAGATTAAGAAGACGATTAGTAATATGGTCTATAGTATTATCTACTGTATTGGTTTTGACGATAGGGAATTTCTATGTTATGAGTATCACTAATGATATTATGCACTATGAACGAAAATTCGCTATATATGATGGATACTATATGAATGTTACGAAGCGTCAGATGGATGTTGTAAGTAATAATGAAAATATCATTATTCACACTGTTTGTAACCAACTCAATAGAAAAGCCACCTATAATAATGAGAATAAAACATTTTATTTACAAAATGTTAATGAAGAATATATGGATAAGTTCAATTATAGAATACAGTCTGGAACTTATCCCAAAAAATCAGATGAAATAGCTCTCACAGAAAGCTCTATAAGAGAAAAACAAGTAGGTATAGGAGATAAGGTCGTACTTAACTTAATTGATGAGGATAACAAAGTCCAATCAAAAGAATTTTTGTTAACTGGTATTATTAAAGATAGAGGTTATGATATTAGCAAGAGAAAAGGATTCATAAGTGATGAGTACATAAATGATATTGGTGAAGATGAGGTTTCTAGTTATATGTATTTTTCAGTTATAGACACACTGGATAAAACAAGCTTGATTAGAGGTATAGCAGAAAAGTCTGGCATAGATGCAGAAAACATACAAACCAAATACGGAACTCAAAGAAATATGAGTGAATATCTTGTTATAGCATTATTGGTTACGTTTCTAAGTATTATCACAGTAAGTAATATATTCACTTATAATATAGTTCAAAGAGTTAATACAATAGGACTACTGAAAGCAGTAGGAATGACTAATAGACAATTGAAGAAGTTATTCTTGAAAGAAGGGTTGCATTATTATCTAAAAGGTATTGTCATAGGCATTCCTATAGGAATCGTATTTAATATATATACATTCATCAATTGGTTCAAAGGTACTAATGATAGTAAATTCAGTTTCTGGGAATATACGAAAACCTATTTTTCAATAGGATTAGAAAATAATAGTTACCTTATTTTATTAATAGTTACACTCATTCTTCAAGGGGGAGCTGTTTGGTTAGCAATAAAAATACCTAGCAGAAAAGTAAAAAGAATGTCTATAGTGAATTCAATACATTATGTAGACAAGATTAAGGTCAAGAAAAGCAAAAGAAAAAAGATTGGCTTGAAAAGCCCTGTTTTGAAGCTTGCATATGCTAATCTGAATAACAATATCTTTAAAACCATATTATCTGTAATAACCATGAGTATCAATGTTATACTATTCATTTACGTTACCCATTATGTATCCTATACTACTTCAGATGATATGGTAACGAGAGGATTTATTGGAGATATAGACGTATATCATATAGATAACAATGATATGATATATATTGATAAAATTGAGGGAATAGAAAATGAATTTATAAGTGTAACTGAAGATGCCAAAATACCTACTAGTGAAGTGACAATTACTGATAATTACCAAGAAAAAGTTCAGAAACTTCAGGAATACCAAGATAACCATGAGGATGCAGATATTGTACTATATAGTTATAATGATAATATGCTGGAAGCCATGTATAAATATATGAGAACACCTTACACTATTGAGGAATTAAGAAGAATGAAAAATTGGTGTATGGTTTTTGACCTAGATACTTTTAATGAATATGACTATAAGGTGGGAGAGACTTTCACGATTAATAGTCAGGTGGTTGAGATTGTTGGTGAAATCAGTAAATATAAATGGAGTAAATATATCACACCTCCTTTATTGGTTAGTAGTGATTTCATTGACAATAACTATAGTAAGGAAGAATTAGAGTATAGTCGTGTTTGCATGAATATTGATGAAGATTATTATAATAATGTAAAACAAAAAATCAAGAATAGATTTGAAGATAACAATAAGGTTCATGTATCTTGTATTGATGAAGAACTAAAAAAGATGGAAGATAAGAGGTTTTACCTTGTACTGTTGATGTATGGTCTAGTAGCTATAATAGCAGCAATAAGTCTGTTTATGATGATTAATATAATATATACGTCCATTATAAATAGAAAAAAAGATTTTGGAGTATTGAGAGCTGTGGGAATGACAAAAAGACAGTTTAAAAAATATCTTGTCTTTGAAGGTAATATACTGATATTTTTCATAACGATAATTGGTGTCCCAATAGGTTATGTTATATCCAAATTAGGTTTTGATAACTTTGCAAGACTTCCTGAGAATAGTGGATTCGTATTTGAATTTCCTTATTGGACAATCATAATAATTCCAATTTATTATATCATCATCAGGATAATAATTAAGATGAGCATAAACAAAATGGATAAAGAAAGTGTGGGGGACCTGATAAGATATATCTAGCAGCATTATATTACATATGTATACAAAAGAAAAATGAAAGACGTACTTGCTTGTTATTCATTTTTTATAAAATATAATTATAAAAAAGGGCATTGAATAGTTATAAAGCTAGTCTTAAATGACTATATATGAAGGATAAGCGAGTAAAAATTGCATAATTTATTATATTGCTATTGACATATGAAGAAAATAGTATATAATGAATATATATTTAATTAAGAAAAATCAAGGAAAATAAGATTTGTTTTCTACATATTTATAATACAATGATGTATTGAATTAATTAATAGACAAAGTGGTCTATATACCTGTAATAGGGTATATAGGCCTTTTTTTGTAGAATTAGGAAAGAAAGTTTCCTATTTGGTATGTGTAGCAAATGTTTAATGGTTTTTCTTATTATGAAGGAGGTTATTATGAGTAAGATAACAAAAATTGATATTATCACAAGACCTAGTAAAGTGGAAGATCTAAAAGAAGCTTTCAACGAAATTGGTATTACTGGCATGACTTTTTCACATGTATTAGGATGTGGGCAACAAAAGGGTAAGACAGAATATTATAGGGGAAATAAATACAGTATAGATTTATTACCAAAATCTAAAATAGAGGTAGTAGTCTGTGAAGTACCTGTTGAAAAGGTAGTTGAAACAGCTAAAAAAGTACTTAGAACAGGTGAAATAGGCGATGGAAAGATTTTTATTTATCCAGTAGAAAATGTTATTAAGGTTCGTACTGGAGAAGAAGGTGTAGAGGCTTTATAAAGTTAATATAATAAAATAGGAGTGAAAATTAATGGAAGAAATAAAATTTATATTAGATAATATTTGGATTTTAATAGCTACAACGTTGGTGTTTTTTATGCAAGCGGGATTTGCAATGGTTGAAACTGGTTTTACAAGATCTAAGAATGCGGGTAACATCATAATGAAAAACTTAATGGATTTTGCAATAGGTTCAATAATGTTCTGGATAATAGGATATGGGTTAATGTATGGTAAGACAATAGGAGGATTGATTGGAACTCCTGATCTGTTTTTCATGAAAAGTGGTGATTATACTTCCCTGATATTCCAAACAGTATTTTGCGCAACAGCAGCAACTATAGTGTCAGGTGCTATGGCAGAAAGAACTAAATTCATATCATACTTGATATATAGTTTCTTCATATCAGTAATAATTTATCCAGTTGCTGGACATTGGATTTGGGGTGGTGGCTGGTTAAGTAATCTTGGATTCCATGATTTTGCAGGTTCAACAGTTGTCCATTCAGTAGGAGGTTGGTGCGCTCTAGTTGGAGCTTCTATCATTGGTCCCCGTATAGGTAAATATTCTAAAGATGGGAAGTCAAGAGCGATACCGGGACATAGTTTGACATTAGGTGCATTAGGAGTATTCATATTGTGGTTTGGATGGTTTGGATTTAATCCAGGTTCACAGTTAGCTGCTTCATCAACAGGTGATATCGCATCAATATCAAAGATATTCGTTACAACTAATTTAGCAGCAGCAATTTCAGCAATTGTTACAATGATCATCACTTGGGTAAGATACAAAAAACCAGATGTGTCAATGACATTAAATGGTGCATTAGCAGGATTAGTTGCAATAACAGCAGGTTGTGCTGTAGTTACTCCTGTAGGAGCTGTATTTATTGGTACCATTGCAGGTGTCGCTATAATATTCGGTATTGAATTTATTGATAAGGTATTGAAAATTGATGATCCAGTAGGAGCGATTGGTGTACATGGAATATGTGGTGCTCTTGGAACTATCTGTGTTGGTTTGTTTTCTGCAGATGCAGAAGTAGGTCTAGGTCTATTCTATGGTGGAGGCCTCAAACAATTAGGAGTTCAAGCATTAGGTGTGGTTTCTGTAGCGGGTTGGGTTATATCTATAGCTTTTATAATTTTTAAAGTGGTAGATTTAACTATAGGTTTGAGAGTTAATAAGAAAGAGGAAAATGTGGGGTTAGATATAGAGGAACATGGAATAGAGAGTTATGCGGATTTTGAGATAAAAGTGATGTAAGGGGTCAGGGTAAAGTATTAAAATCACTTGCCTTACCCTGAGAAGCGGTCGGTCTGCGTGATTTTAATACTTTACCCTTCTTACGTGAAAGAAGTTAGTTTGGTAGTGATTCAGGAGAATGGGGTTATTTATATAGATAGAAAGATTAATAGTTAGTTTTACTTGGAGAGTAAAACTAACTATTTCGTTACATTTGAATAATTTTACTATTAGTTAAAGATTTTTTTATTAAGGGTAGACCTTATGAGGTTAGTTTGTTGGGTAGTTGGTGGTTCATTATGGGGATGAAGAAGGGACAATTATTGTATTCGTCTAATATTATTCTTACGTCGAGTTTGAATACGTCTTGTAGTATTTGTTCTGTGATGATATTTTGGGGAGGACCTTGTTTGTATATGTTGCCGTCTTTTATAACTATGATATTATCCGAATATCTGGCAGCTTGATTGAGGTCGTGTAGTACCATTACTATAGTTAGACCCATTGACTTATTGAGGTTTTTAACTAATTCTAGAACCTCGAATTGATGACTTATGTCAAGATATGTTGTTGGTTCATCGAGTAATAGTATTTTGGGTTTTTGACATAGGGCCATGGCAATCCATGCTCTTTGACGTTCTCCACCTGATAGAGTTGTGACTTGTCTATCTTTTAGATGTTCTAATTTAGTTAGATTAATGGACCAATTTATAATATCATAATCTTCTTTATGAAGTTTAGCAGTCCAATCTAGGTGAGGATATCTTCCGTAGCTTACTAAATCAAATACGGTGAAATCATCTGGTGCAGTAGGAGATTGAGGCAGTATGGACATATCTTTCGCTAATAGCTTAGTATCCATTTGAAAGATTGATTTTCCATTAAGATACACATCACCATATTGAGGTTTCAAATTTCTGGATAAAGCTTTTAATATGGTTGACTTTCCACAACCATTAGTGCCTATCATAGTATTTATTGAACCTTTTTTTATGTTAAGAGAAAGGTCTTTTATTATATTGTTTTTTCCATAATTGATTGTTATTGAATTAGTTCTTAACACGATTTTTGAGCCCGCCTCTCAATAAGAATATAAAAAATGGTGCGCCTAGCATTGACATTACAATACCCACAGGTATTTCTATAGGATCCATTACAATTCTAGCTATCGTATCACATATCATCAATAGAGATGCTCCAAGTAAAGCACTTGCTGGAAATAGATACTTATAATCAGAACCTATAATTAGTCTTGTTATGTGGGGTACAATTAATCCAACAAATCCTAATAGTCCAACATTACTCGCTGCGCTTGCTGCAAGTAGTGAAGCTAATGCAATAAATATTTTTCTTAATCTTTCTATTTTTATTCCGAGTCCTGTAGCTATTTCGTCACCGAGCATGAGTATGTTCAATTTCTTGGATAATAGAATAGATACAATCAATCCAAATAGAGCATAGGGCCATAGAGCATAAAAATCTTTCCAAGTCTTAGCAGCTAAACTGCCCACCATGAATCCTAGAGCATTTTGTACCCTGTCTGGAAAAAATATTAGAATAGCATTGATCCAAGCACTTAGGAATGACGATACAGCTATACCTGCCAGAATAAGTCTTAGAGGTTTGATTCCATTTTTCCATGAAAGGATATATATCAACATAGTAGTTAATAATGCAAAAGCAAAAGCAACGGGTGTAACAAGAAAGTCGTAAGAAGGAAATATGACAAGTATGAAAATAGCACCTAACCCAGCACCAGAGGAAACACCAATTGTGTTTGGTGAGGCCAAGGGGTTTCTCATGACCCCTTGTAAGATGCCTCCAGCCAAGGATAGACATATACCTACAGTCCCAGCTACAAGTGATCTTGGAACTCTAACTTTCCATATGATGTTTCTGTTAACTCCTGTACGATCAATAAATATAGCTTTTAAAATCTCTGGAATAGATATTTTAAGAGCACCTAGACTTATGCTGAATAAGAAAGATAATATAGTGATGATAACTAATATTAATATTATGGTGATCTTAAATGAATGTCTATTATTTATCTTTTTCATTTTTCAAATACCTGAGGATATAATATTTTAGCTAGATATTCAAATGCTTCAGGATATCTTGCATTAGGCTTGTAGTGGAATAATTCTGGTGGTAAATAATGTATATTACCTTCTTTGACAGCAGTAAGAGTTCCCCAAGCGTCATTGGATTCCAAATCTTCTTTCATACGAGTTTTAACTTTTTCAAGATCACCCATAGGAACTACTAATATTACATCAGGATCTTCTTCTAATATTTTTTCTAAACTAAAATCAACAGTCGAACTGTTTTTAACAGGTGCGTCTGTAATTATATTATTAGCTCCAAGCATTTCAACCATATTTCCTACTAATCCATTAGGAAGTTGAGCTTTTACATATTTTGATGAACCGAATAATATTACTACATTAGGTTTTTCTTCATCTTTGACTTTATCGCATATTGTAGTTACGTTATCTTCTAATTCTTTGATTTCTGTTTCGTAGATGTCATCTCTACCTGTTATCTTAGTAAATATTCTCAAAACATCGATAAAGCTATCATATGGATTCGTGCTTACGTCAACATAGGCATATTCAATGTTATTATCTTTTAATATATCTTCCATTTCTACATGTTGACTTCTTCCTGAACTTAATATCACTAAGTCAGGTTCTAGAGATAATATTTTTTCAACGCTAGGTGCATTAACTTTTCCAACGTCTTCAATATCCTTTGCAGCTTCTGGTACATTAGTTGAACCACTTACTCTAGCAATGGCTTCTCCACCTGATAGATACCATATATCTAATATGGAGTTCATAAGAACAACAACTTTTTCTGGGTTTTTAGTTACTGTTTGTTCATTACCCATAGGATTGATGTATGTAATGGTTGTGTCAGTATCTTCAATTATGAAATCAGGTAATTCTTCACTATCATTTTTTTGTGCTTCTTTATCTGTGTCAGCAGAAGTGTCAGATTCTTTTTCGTTGTTATTATTCTTATCGGTATCAACTGTATTATCCTCATCAGTAACAGTAGTTTTGGAAGAATCCTCTTTTTTTGAGCATCCAGTAAATGAAGTTACTGTTAGTATGAATATCAATAGAACAGCTAATCGTTTCATATTTTTCATTATTAAAATCCTCCTAAATATTTTATTATAAAGAAATAATTATGATTTATTTAATAGGTCTTCTTAGGAGTACATTATTTATGAAATAACCCCAAAACAAAAAAACTTACAACTAATCGTTGTAAGTTATATTAACAAATTAAATTAACTAATTTTTATAATAATTTAATTAATTAATGTAATCGTATCTTCCCACCGAAGTTAGTTACATAAATTTTGTAGGCAGGTTTCCTGACTTGTAGTTCATTTTACTCTCTTAATCTTCCCAGTTTCCCAGTGATATATCTAAGATTTCATCCCTACTTACAGTAGCGGGGGCTGTAGAGGACTCACACCTCATTCCCTATTATCTTTTTTAGTTAATTATGTATAACATAAAAAAAGCACCTTCAAAGAACTATTGAATTTTAAAGAAATAGTAACATAGTTTAGTGACAATGTCAATGTTATTATATCGCTACATGTATTATTTTACTATATATATCATCTGATTTACCAAACTTGACTATGATTATCTCGAATAGTATACTTAAATAGACTTGAATTTTATTTGATTATTGAAAAATTAAAATGCATATCATGAATAAGGAGAATATACAATGAAAAAATTAAATTTTATTCTTATTATGATAATAGTTAGTATAGCTGTCTTATCAGGATGTGATTCAAAGAATGATACTAATAATAATAGAACTATTATTAATAATGCTAATTTGGGAATTGAGCAAAAAGAACTACCTGATGAAGATAATGATGAAGCAGATAATGAGGATACAAAAAATAATAGAACAGAGTTAGCTGAACTTATAGAAACACCTTTACCATCAGCTAAATCAGTGGGGATTTGTTACAAAAATGAGCAAGAAGATATATTTAAAGAGTTGGTAGGAGAATATTATGAGGAATTCATTGATATTTCACAGTATTATCGTGATATAGAAGATAAAGATAATCTTGGAATGAAAGTCCGTATTTTTGGTAAAAAAGGATATGGAAATTCTGCTATCGTCATGGTTGACGATATTAAGAATCAATTTATGACAGCTATTGATGGAGAAGATGGTATATGTTATTTTTCCAATGTAGATAATGAAAAATTTAGTAATGAACCACCAAAAACAATTGATGAATGGGTTGGAAATCGTGTTATTAGTGTTAATGGAGACAATAAAGATAATGAGGATCAAGAAGAGGATAGTAAGAATAAAAGAGCATATGATGCTATACCAGAAGAAATTATAGAATACATTAA
Source organism: Vallitalea longa (assembly GCF_027923465.1). NCBI lineage: Bacteria > Bacillati > Bacillota > Clostridia > Lachnospirales > Vallitaleaceae > Vallitalea > Vallitalea longa. The sequence goes on along the minus strand of NZ_BRLB01000015.1, from coordinate 100,615 downwards.
TAAAAAAGATAGTGATACACAAATAGTATATTTCAAGGAAGAGGATATGGATGTTGATGGGGTATCGGAATTCATAATCGGAACAAGTCTAATAAATAACGATTTGAGTTATGAATATTTTTCTGAAGTATATGTTTTGAGATTGAAAGAAGGAAATGTCAAGGAATTAGAGGGTGATTATGTTAGTACAGGGTATTCTATTAATAATATTAATCTGGTAAAACTAGATAACCTTCCCAATAAATATTTATATTGTGGATTAACAAACGGTGTAAATATACAAGGATTTGTCCTTTATGGATTAAAAGATGATAAGATTTATAAGATAGATTGCTGTGTTTGCCCTTCTGGGGATGGTGAGGATGTTTTAGTTGATGAAAACCAGGATGGTCAATATGATGGATATAAAAAAAGTAGATCAGATAGCTATACATACCATTACCATGTTAATTATTATTACAATCTGATAGGTGAAAAGTTTCAATTAGATAGAATATCATTTGATTTACCACCATATCCAATTACTATAAAAGAAGTAACCATGCAATATTTACAGTTGAGGTCACTGGATTTGGATTCAATAGAGATTGTTGAACGTTTGAATGAGTTATGTCAAGATGAAGAAGCTGATAAGATAGATACATCTTTTGGATGTTTACATTATGTATTACAAAATAGTAGTGAAATAGGACCTGAAATGAATTTTGACATTGATGAAGAAAATAAAATAGCCATACTTATGTATGAGGACGAAGATAATTTGTTCAAATATATTTTCCATATGATAAAAAAGGGTGATAGATGGATTATTGATGATATTGAATTAGATTGGTTGATAGGATAAAATCAAGATAACCTCAATCATAGATGAATACATTGACATGCAGCATTATATGATTTATTATTAGATTAATTGATTATTAGAAAAGGATAGTGATTCATAGTTCTTATCTGTGAATACTAACAATTAAATATAATGATTGAATAGCAATATGTTTAAAGATGTTAATAATATCTTTAAAGGGAATCAGGTTAGAATCCTGAACGGTCACGCCACTGTGTAATGTTTTTCGTTATAGGAAATCATTAAAGTCAGAATACCTATTTAATCTTATACACTTACGTATTATTTACGTAAAAACTTTGCGAGGGACTAAGGGTGTAACTATTTTATTAGACTATTTAATAAATATTGTTAATATCATGCTCTTATCTCGTTGTAGATAAGAGTTTTTTAATGAATACGATAATTTTCCCTAAAATCTTTTCAGAGGGCGTAGCCTCTTTGGTCTTTCCTTAGTTGTATTTTAGAAAAAAGGAGGTAGTTGTATTGAATAAGAAAAAAGCCATAGTTGTTACAAGTTTTGGGAGTAGTTATGAACAAGCAAGAAAAGAACAAATAGAACCTATAGAAAGATTAATAGAAACAACTTTTACCGATTATAATGTAGTACGTGCATTTACTTCTAATATTATCCTAAGAAAGTTAAAGAAAGAAAATATATTTATTAACACACCTGAAGAAGCCATAAAACAATTGATTGAAGAAGGGTTCGAAGAAATAATTGTTCAACCGACCCACATAATACCAGGTTTTGAATATGATAAGATTAAAACTATCGTTAATATATTGAATCATAATAAGAATGTACATATTACTCTTTCTAACCCTTTACTGTATCATAAAAATGATTATAAACAAGTCATAGAAGCATTGAAAACTTATATTCCACAAGTAGAGCCTGATGAAGCTGTAGTACTGATGGGGCATGGTACAGAACATTATGCTAATGCCAGTTACTATTATTTACAATATCTTATTGAGAATGAACAATTACCCATATTCATAGGAACTATAGAAGATGGTATAGAATCAGTTATAAAAAGGCTGAAAAGAGATAAGTACAGTAAAACAGTCCTTATGCCATTTTTGATAGTTGCAGGAGACCATGCACACAATGACATGGCAGGTGATGAAGATGATTCATGGAAAAATATATTATCGACCAACAACATAGAAGTTAAAACAATAACCAAAGGATTAGGTGCTAATGAAGCTATCAGAAAAATATATATCAATCATCTAAAGGAAGCAGTGGATAATCAATGACCAATAAAACAAACCCTAGGCTAATAATATCTGCACCACACAGTGGAACAGGAAAAACAACCCTTACTATAGCATTAATGGCTACATTGTGCAAAAGAGGATTAAAAGTACAACCGTATAAAGTAGGTCCTGATTATATAGATCCAGGATTTCATGAAACGGTGACTGGTAGACCAAGCATTAACATAGATGGATGGCTTCTAGAAGAATCGAGGAATATATATTTATTTAATAAATACAGTAAAGAAGCGGATATAAATATTATTGAAGGAGTAATGGGATTATACGATGGCTATGGAAAAGAGCCTATGCTAGGAAGTACAGCACATATATCTAAGATACTGAAAGCACCAGTTATTTTAGTAATGAATGCAAAAGGTATGTCAACTAGTGCAGCAGCAATAGTGCATGGCATGAAAACTTTTAGAGATGTTTCTTTAGAAGGAGTAATCATCAATATTCCTATGTCAGGAAGACATTATGAAATACTAAAAGAAACTATTGAGAAAAATACTAATGTTCCAGTAATAGGCTATCTACCGAAATTAGATGATGTTAAGTTGGAAAGTAGACATCTAGGATTGATTCAAAGTAGTGAAATAGAGGATATCACTGCCAAGGTGAATAAATTGGCTGAGACTATAACAAGTACCATAGACATTGATAAGTTAATTGAAATAGCCAATAATACAGAAATGTTAGAAGATACAAATATACTAAAATCTAATAAAATTTATGGTGTGCATATTGCAGTGGCAAAGGATAAGGCTTTTTCATTTCATTACAATGAGAATATAGAAATGTTGAAAGGACTAGGAGCTGAAATTCATTATTTTAGTCCATTACAAGATAAGTTATTACCAGAAAAATGTGATGGTATATATTTAGCAGGAGGTTATCCAGAGGTATTTGCTAAGGAATTATCTAATAACATGAGTTTAATGCAAGATATTAAGGAAAAAGCTGATGAGAATATTCCTATATATGCAGAATGTGGTGGTTACATGTATCTTCACGAAACAATAACCAATCTGGAAAGTGAAACTTATAGAATGGTAGGAATATTTAAAGGTGGAGCTTATATGAAAAAAAGACTTCAGAATTTCGGTTATGTTTCTATAAAAACTAAAGGGAGAACCCCTCTATTTGATGAAGATACTGTATTTAGAGCTCACGAATTTCATAGATCAGTGGTTGATAGAACAGAGGAAGAACCTACATATGTCATAGGAGAAAAAGGTAATAAGATATGGTATTGCGGAAAATTGTATAAAAATGCATATGGTATGTACCCTCATATTTATTTTCCAGCTGAACCATCAATACCAGAAAAATTTCTGTATACAGCATCTATAATAAAGAGACAAAAGGAGATAAACAATGCATGATTTTATAAAAAACCCAGGAAAGATAGAAGAAGAGAGTTTCAGGATTATATATGAGAGCATGAAAAATACAGATCTTACACCATTGAGATTAAGTATTATGCAACGAGTTATCCATACAACGACAGATTTTATATATGAGGACATTTTGTTATTTAAAAACCAAGTTGAGAATATCATATTAGAAGCTTTTGCAAGTGGTTGTACAATTATTACTGATACACAAATGATAAAAGCAGGTATTAGCAAAAAACTTACAGAGCAGTTAGGTATTAGAATTAAGTGTTTAGTGGGATCAGATGAGGCCTATAGAATATCTAAAGAAAAAGGTATTACACGTTCAATGGCAGCAGTAGATTTAGCTCTAGAGATGCCAGGGGATAAAGTCTTTGCTGTAGGAAATGCCCCAACGGCACTTTTTAGACTTATAGATCAAAGTAATAAAAATAAAATTGGTTCAGTAAAAGCGGTAATTGGTGTTCCGGTAGGATTTGTAGGGGCTACTGAATCTAAGGATGCTCTATGGGAAGAAGATATTCCTTCAATAATAACAAAAGGTAGAAAAGGTGGAAGTACTATTGCAGTAGCGATAATTAATGCAGTTCTAAGAGAAGCGGTGAAAAAACTTGCAAAACAGTAGATACATATACAAAGGCTGTAAAAAATTAAGAACAGGATATACGACTGGTTCTTGTGCTGCAGCCGCTACGAAAGCTGCTTGTTATATGTTGAAAAATCAAGAGAAGATTGATTCAGTTAAAATCATCACACCAAAAGGTTGGAATTTAAACTTGGATGTTCATAAATGTAAGTTTGATGAAGATAAAGCATCTTGTTGTATAGTGAAAGATTCTGGTGATGATCCAGATATTACTAATGGTGTTGAAATCTTTGCTGAGGTAATAAAGCGGGATGATAATAAAATCAATATCATTGGAGGTAAAGGAGTGGGTATAGTTACTAAGGAAGGATTACAGGTACCTATTAACCATTATGCCATTAATCCTACACCACTCAAAATGATAACACAGTCAGTTGAAAGTATTATGGAAGAAATAGAAGGGGTGGATGTCATTATTAGTATACCTCAAGGCGAGGAATTGGCTAAAAAGACATTTAATCCAAAATTAGGTATTGTTGGAGGGTTATCCGTCCTTGGAACTACAGGAATAGTAGAACCTATGTCGGAAGATGCATTAAAAGAGACTATTTTCATAGAACTCAAAATGGCTATTAAGAAGAACAGTAAATATGTCATATTGGTACCCGGTAATATTGGTGAGAAATTATTATCCGAATATTATCCTATTGAAGATGTATATATCGTTAAGATAAGTAATTATCTTGGATTTGCATTGGAGAAATGTGCAGAATTAAGATTTGAAAAAATAATAATAGCAGGACATATAGGAAAACTAATCAAACCTGCTGGAGGTATATATTATACTCATAGTAGAGTCAGCTCCACTAGGATGGAGATATTAACTGCTTATCTCGGTATGATGGGTATGGATAGAGAAAATCTCATAAGCATTATGCAGTGTACAACAACTGATGAAGCAACTAAGATTATTAAAAGAACAGGTATGGAAGAAGTCTTCACAACTCTAGCTAACAAAGCAGCGGACAATTGTGAAGGGTATATCTATGGTAATATAGAGATAGGTGTTATTTATTTTAATATGACAGATTTACTAGCGGTAAGTGATAAAGTTGAGTCTATTATAGGAGAGATAGAACATGAATAAAGTAAATGTAGTCGGTATAGGACCAGGACATAAGGATTATATTCTTCCTATGGCTTACAAGATTATAGAAGAGTCAGATGTAATTATTGGAGGAAAAAGGAATCTGGATATTTTTGAATCTTATAATAAAGATGTATATCTATATAATTCTAATCTCTCTGATATGTGTGATTTCATTAATACAAATAAAACCAGAAGAAAGTTGACGGTTATAGTTTCTGGTGATACAGGATTTTATAGTTTGCTTGATTACTTACAAGTTAAGATAGGTAAAGAATATATTAATGTAGTACCGGGTATAAGTTCTTATCAATATCTTTTCAGTAAGATAGGAAAAAGTTATAAAGATTATGGATTATATAGTCTTCATGGTAGAGAGATTAAGTGGATAGAGAAATTGAAAGACAAGAAAGGCGTATTTTTATTAACCGACAAGAAAAATTCTCCTGATAATATTGCAAAACAGTTGATTGAAAAAGGCTTATATGATATCAAAATGATTGTTGGTGAGAATCTTTCTTATGATGATGAAAAGATTACTATAGATATTCCTGAAAACATTATGATACAACAGTTTTCAGCATTAAGTGTGGTGGTGATAGAGAATAATGGATAATAATAGAACTATGTTTGGGATACCAGATGAAGAATTCATTAGAGATAAAGTGCCCATGACGAAGTCAGAAGTAAGAGCTATAGCTATATCAAAACTTAGGTTGAATCCAACCTCAAGAGTTTTAGATATCGGATGTGGTACAGGCAGTATAACTGTAGAATGTGGTTTGATATGTAACCAAGGTGAGGTAACGGCTATAGATCAGAAAGAAGAGGCAGTCAATATTACAAGAAAAAATGTTAATAAATTCGAATTAAATAATGTAAATATAATTGAAGGGTCAGCGCCTAATGATATACCTAAGAAAAATTATGATAGTATTTTCCTTGGGGGTGGCAGCAGACATATTGATAATATAATCGACTTTGCAACTGATCATCTAGTACCAGAAGGAGTTTTTGTTGCGAATACTATATTAATAGATAGTACATACAAGATTTTAGCTGCGCTGGAAGGTAGATTTAAAGATATTGATGTTGCAATGGTTCAAGTATCAAAAGGGCATAAGATAGCAGGGTGGATGATGAAGGCTAATAATCCTATATATATAATCTCTGCAAGATTAATGTAGGTGCTATTTTAATTATTAGGCTAGGACAATTAACAAAATTACTTATAAAAATAAGAAGAATAAGGAGTACATGAGATGATTTTATTTGTTGGAGCAGGACCAGGAGATGTTGAATTAATTACTGTTAAGGGAATGAAGGCTCTAAATGAAGCCGATTGTGTTATATATGCTGGATCTTTAGTAAATCCTAAATTGATTGATACTTATTGTAAAGAAGATGTCATCATATATAATAGCGCTAAGATGGATTTGGATGAAGTTATTGAAGTAATGGTATCAATGGAAAAAGATAATAAAAAAGTTGTTAGATTGCATACAGGAGATCCATCTATTTATGGTGCAATTAGGGAGCAGATGGATAGACTGATACAACATAAAATTGAATTTGATGTAATACCTGGGGTTAGCTCTTTTGTAGCAGCAGCTTCTAGATTAAAAGAAGAATTTACATTACCTGATGTCTCACAGACAATAATTATAACAAGATTACCAGGAAGAACAGGTCATGGTGAAGGTGGTAAACTTGAAGAATTAGCTAAACATAAAGCTTCAATGGCAATATTCTTATCAGTGCAATCTATTGGTGATGTCATAGGAAAACTAAAAAAGAGTTATGATGAAAAAACTCCTGTCGCAGTGGTATATAAAGCAACTTGGGAAGATGAAAAAATAGTTAGAGGAACATTAGTTGATATTGAGGATAAAGTAAAGAAAGCTAATATAACTAGATTTGCTCAAATACTAATAGGTGATTTCATGTCTGATGAATATTCTTTATCTAAACTATATGATAAAGGTTTCAGTCATATGTATAGAACAGCAGTCAGCAGTGAGGAGAGATAGTATGAAAGGTCAGATTTTTGTAATAGGTATTGGACCTGGGCAATTAGAAAATATGACATTAAAAGCTATGGATATAATCAAATCATGTGATGTTATAGCAGGTTATAAGGTTTACATAGAGCAGATAAACAAGTTGCTGGATAACAAAAAAGTCATAAGCAAAGGTATGGGAAAAGAAATTGACCGATGTGAAATGGCTATAGAAGAGGCATTACAAGGTAGGAAAGTAGGTATAGTCTGTAGTGGAGATGGTGGATTATACGGCATGGCCGGATTATTAATAGAACTGGTACATACTAAACAATTGGAAAATTACATAGAAATAGAAGTCGTATCTGGTGTAACAGCGGCTATTTCATGTGGAGCATTACTTGGGGCACCTATTGTGGAAGATTTCTGTACAATTAGTCTTAGTGATTATATGACACCTTATGAAAAAATATTAAATAGAGTTGATATGGCATCAAAAGCAGATTTTGTTATAGCTCTTTATAATCCTAGAAGTTCCAAGAGACCAGATTATCTAGATGAAGCCATAAGAATCATTAGAAAAGAGAGAGACGATAATACTCCAGTTGGTATTATCAGAATGGCTTATAGAAAAGAACAAGAGATCATTAGAACTGATATATCACATATTAAAACAGAAGAAATTGATATGTTCTGTACAGTAATCATAGGTAATAAACAGACAAAATGGTTAAATGATTATATGGTCACATCAAGAGGGTATAAAATATGATTCTGATATTAGGTGGAACAAGTGAAAGTATCATAATAGCCAATATGATCAGAAAAATTTCAACTGGTCTAGTTCTCAGTACTGCAACAGAATACGGAAAAGAAGTTGCAAGAAAGAATTTTGAGGGTTCTATTATATGTGGAAAAAAAGATGAGAGTGAATTAAAAACTTATTGTATCAATAACAATATTGGTTTAATTGTTGATGCAACTCATCCATATGCAAAATTAGTCTCTGAGAATGCAATCAGTATCAGTAAATCTCTAGGGATTAAATATATACGTTATGAAAGACCATTGATAAAAAAAGATGAAGAAAAGTACGTTTATTGTTATTCCTATGAAGAAGCCGGAAAAATGATTAACAGACTTCAAGGTAATGTACTGATAACAACTGGGAGTAAAGATATTGAGCATATTTTACAAGAGATTAAAGATAAAAATAGAGCTTTTATAAGAATATTACCTCAATCTGGTAATATAGAAAAGTTAGAAAAGCTTAATGTCTTACCTGACCAGATTATAGCTATGAAAGGACCTTTTGCAAAAGATTTGAATATAGCTATGTTGAAAAATTATAATTGCAAGATATTAGTAACTAAGGAAAGCGGTAGTCAGGGTATGTTAGAAGAAAAACTCCAAGCAGCTGAGGATTGTAATGCTAAAGTTATAATAATTGGTAGACCTAAAATTGATTATCCAAAAGTATTCATTGATATTGATAATCTAATTAATTATATAAACGATATAACCTGAAAAGTAGTTTAAAGTAAGAGATTATATTGTTTTGCGACATTTATTAAAGTAATAGGTGATTTAGGTTAAGAAAGGTGGTAACATATTGAAGGTTGCATTAATAACACTTACTAGAGGTGGACTAGATCTTGCAATGAATTTAAGAGAATATGATGATATAGATATCTATACCCATAAAGAAAATGAAAGTGAATATGCTGAACTTATAAAATTGCCACTAAGAGATAATATCAAGAAATTGATGGATGATTATGATATGCTCATATTCATTATGGCAACAGGTATAGTAGTTAGATTGATAGCGCCTCATATAAAACACAAATCCGTAGATCCAGGAGTTATTGTTATAGATGAACATGGTAAATATGTTATAAGCCTTTTATCGGGGCATCTTGGAGGTGCCAATGATTATACTACAAGAATTGCTGATTTTTTAGATGCTAATGCAGTAATAACTACCTCTTCTGATGTTAATAACACTCTGGCAGTGGATACTTTAGCAATGAAACTTGGGTGCTATATAGATGATTTCAATGATGCGAAAGATGTTACAGCACATATTGTCAATGGAGAGAATATCGGTATAATTAGTAATATTGAAATTAGTATTGATTTACCCAAAAACTTCATAAGAATAGATGAAGATAATATTAGTCATAGTATAGAGAAACATAACATTAAAGGGTTAATAGTCATAGAAGGTAATATAATTAAAGCTGATTGCCAAGTATCATATCTCTATAAAAGAAACATTACACTTGGAATAGGATGTAAAAGAGGTAAGACGAAAGAACAGATTACAAAAGAATTATTAATGGTGTTAGAAGACTTGAAGATGAATATTAATCGTATATCAAGAATATCTACCGTTGAAGTAAAGAAAGATGAAAAAGGTATAATTGAATTAGCTAGATCATTAAAAGTTCCTATGGATATCGTAACACTTGATGAAATAAGAGAAGTGCAGTACTTATTTCATGGTTCTGATTTTGTAGAAAGAACTATTGGTGTAACATGTGTCAGTGAACCTTGTGGATATCTTTCATCTAATAGAGGTGAATGCATTTTAAATAAAGTAAAAGCTAATGGTATAACTATATCATTATGGAAAAATAAGGAGGAAATTTGAATGAGTAATAATCAAAAGGGAGTTGTATTATGTTATACAGGTAATGGTAAAGGTAAAAGTACTGCTGCATTTGGCTTAGCAATCCGTTCAATAGGTCATGGCAAAAAAGTATGTATAATTCAGTTCATTAAATCAGCAGATATATTAATAGGTGAACGTGAAGTTTTTAAAAAGCTAGATGTTGAAATGTATTCAATGGGTAAGGGATTCACTAATATCAATGATATCGAGGACCACAAAAAAGGTATTACAGAAGCATGGGAATTAACTAAAGACAAGATTAATAGTGGAGAGTATGACCTCATTGTATTAGACGAAATAAATAATGTATTTGCTATAGATAGATTTCCTATAGAAGATGTCTTATCTGTAGAAGACTGCATTGATGTGTTTAAAAATAGACCTGATAGAACTAATATAGTTATAACTGGAAGGAATGCACCTGAAAAGCTCATGGATGCTGTGGATTTAGTGACAATTTGTGAAGAGAAGAAGCATTATTATAATGAAGGTAGAATGGCGGTAAAAGGCATAGAATATTAAATAGCTGATTTAATCAAGAAATGGTAAAGAGTCTATAAAATAATATAGAAAAAAACAAAGTAGCAAACTATTATTCAGTAGTAGCTACTTTGTTGTACGTTTATATTAATTTATTAAAGACATTATCATTGGAAAAACTCATTATTCCATATAGAAATAAAACATCGGTTATATTATTATCTTTGATATATTCATTCAAATTACCATTAAAATATCTTAAATCAATCATGCAGACTTTATTATAGTTGTTCATGATAAGCGGAACGAAACTATTAGCGTATGAGTCTTTAATCACAAGTAGATTTTTTTCCTCTGCGGTATTTTCTTCTTGTACAATTTTTAGTTCTGGATGATTTCCGCCGAAAAATATTTGATATTGATCTTTTTCTTCCAATTTATCATAATCAAAAACGCTATCCGTTACGGTTTTTGAATTATTGTAATATACCTTATAGGGAGACTGGTCTTTTGTTTTATATATATCTATTTGGTCATATATATTATCTAAAAGTACTTTGGAATAATAGGTTCCCTTAAAAGATTTTGTTACATTTTCTATATTATAAGATTCATAAGAATTATGTTTCATCCCTAAGTTCTTACAATAGGCCATATATGCATAATAAGCACCGAATGTTGTCCAATGATGATCGGATTTATAGAATATATATTCATTATTATGTTCAATCAATGTTTGTGATACATCTATATAACGTAAAGAATTAAATCTTTTGTTAAGATTATCAAATACTTTTTGCTGATTGAACATAGGTGCATTATCTGGTAATTTATCATTCATCACTAATGAAGAAGTAGGAACAATAATCATACTTACATCTAGACTATCGTTAGTTGATGCAAATGAATTCACGAGTTCTATATTTTTGTCAAGCTGAGCATAATTAAAATCTTTTTCTAAACATTTCTCTATTAGATAATCATCTTTTCCTAAATAAACACCATTTATATCTTTTCTTGGAAACAGTTGTTCTATATTTGATTTTGCAGTTATGAAGTTTTCTCTAAAGATGAATTGATCGTCTATATATTTTTCTATATCCTTAGAATATTTTCCTTCAAGTAATCGTTCAAAGGAAAATTTAGGTTTGGTACTTAAATATCTATTTTCGTTCTCAGAGAATTTTCTATCAGGCTTAATCATATTAGAAAGAAATACTGCGAAAATTATTATGATAAAAAGTATGGCTAATATAGCATTATGTATTAGTTTCACTTGAATTCCTCCCTAGAATCTAAAGTATAAAAATGGATTATATGATGCACCTATCAGAAAGCTAATGGATACAACAAAAATACATAGATAGCAAATGTTTTTACAAGTGTATAATAAGTTTATATATCTGAATTTCTGTAACTTATTGTTCACGTAAGTGGGCAAATTAGTTACTGCAATGATGCATGCAATAATTAGAAATATGTTCGTGCAGAATAAGTAAATAGTTTCGTTATTCATTATAGGGGCACTGTTCAATCCAAACATGGCTTTTAGATATTTACCTAACATAGCTGTGTCCTCAATTGAAAAAATTACCCAGCTTATAATCACTAGAAATAAAGTATATAGATGCTTAATGGAATTAGGTAATTTCTGTAGTAGTTCCAGTAAGAATAATTTTTCCATAATTAATATTATCCCGAAATATATACCCCAGAATACGAAGTTCCAGTTTGCACCATGCCAGAAACCTGTTAATGCCCATACTATGAACATATTCCTAATAAGTTTTTTGGTACCTTTTCTACTTCCACCTAAAGGTATATATACGTATTCCTTGAACCATGTTCCAAGAGAAATATGCCATCTTCTCCAAAATTCTGTTATACTTTTTGATATGTATGGAAGATTAAAGTTTTCTAAGAAATCAAAACCTAACATTTTTCCAAGTCCGATAGCCATATCTGAATAACCTGAAAAATCAAAATAGATTTGCAAACTGAAACATATCGCTCCAAGCCATGCAGATGAAAGGGGCAGATTATTTATGTTTGAACTGGATATCTGTTCCCAAATCATTCCTATATTATTGGCAAGTAGAACTTTTTTTCCAAGACCAATTATAAAACGTCTAACGCCTTCAGAAAACTTGTCTATACTATGTACTCTGCTTTTTAATTGTTCTGCTATTGTTTTGTATCTCACAATTGGTCCAGCTACCAGCTGTGGGAATAGTGAAACGAACGTTCCAAAATCAATGATATTCTTTTGAGCCTTTACTTTACCTCTATATACATCAATGGTATAAGACATTGTTTGAAATGTATAAAAAGAGATACCTATTGGCAGTTTCAAGTCTAGATTTTTTATATCCAGTGAGAACAATTGATTTATATTATTTATTACAAAATCACTATATTTGAAGAAAAAAAGTATTGACAGATTACCGACTATCGAAATAATCAATATGATCTTAGATTTAGTAATCTTGTTTTGTAGTTTGAATTTTTCTATAAACAAACCATTCACAAAATCAAATACAGTCGAAAACAACATTATACTAACATAAACAGGTTCGCCCCAAGCATAAAAAACCAAGCTTGCTAGAAACAAGCTTGTATTTTTAAATTTCCTAGGACTAACGTAATAAACTGCTAAAATACATGGCAAAAATACAAATATAAAAATAGGTGTGCTAAAAATCATTTAAAAATATCCTCCGTAACTTTCTGTCATATCAATTAGTAAGCCTATGTACTGTTTTGTCAGGAATATAATTAATCAACGTAAGTACTTATAACATCTTCTGCGGTATTATTATCAGCTATACAAACAATAACATATTTACCAACTTTTTTAATAACAGCATTATCTAATTTTTCCATTTCTTCTGGTATATAAGTTTCAAAAGCTTCTTTTTGAGTTTCTATTCGTTCTTCACAAGCTTTGTATGCTTTATCTGCATCTTCTTTGTCTTCAAGCTCAAAGACTGCAATTTCTTCAGCTGTTGCACCACTGCTTACATATACTTCTGATGCTACTGCATAATCTATTTGATATATGGTTTGTATACTACTATCATCAATTTTGGTTAAATCATCTACAAATTCGATTTTTTCGTTCAGATTAGTAGCCAAATCACTTATATCAAGTGTTACTTCTTTGTCGTCATTTTTACATCCTACAAATGCAAATAAGCTGATTATAATAGCAAATAAGATACAATAATTTTTTTTCATGATATTAATCTCCTCTTTAAGTTAGTTAAGTACATTTTATAAGTACTTAGTTAATTTTATATTAAAATTTATATTGATAAATAACTCAAACTTTCCACATTTAATATAATGCAGGCAATAGGTTAGTTTTTTATTATGCAACGCTTAATTAAATAGGAAAGATGAGTAAATAATATAAAAAATTACTTGATTTTTTCTGTGGTATGTGTAGTTAAGTATTCAACCCATTTTTCGCAATATGGTTTTTTTAGGTGAATTCCATCTACTGCAGCATCATCGTATAGACAACCATTTTTATCCATTACTGATTCTGCAACATTAACATAGTACACTTGCTTTTCTTCTGCCATCTTAGCGATACGAGTGTTATATTCTGCTATTTTAGAGTTCTTGACATAGCTATGTGTAGAGGACAATTTTGCAGTAACTGGTAAAATTGATTGTATATATATAATTGCATCGGGGTGAGATTCTTTGACAGCATCAACGATCTCTTCATATTTTTCTATAAATGTGTCAGTTGAAACCCATCCTGTTTCATTAATACCTAACATGATATATATTTTCTTGAATTCAGCTTTTTTAATTGCATCAATTACAGTTATTTTAGTACCGTTATCATTTATATAAGGTTTAGTGAAGATTGTGTTAACCATTAAGCCTTTATGTGTATATGATGTTGATTTAGAAGGATGGGAATATAGCATAACCCCTTCTGTTCTAGAATTACCTATAAATACAGCATCATCAAAATAGGTTTCTTCTACAGCATCACTTGCTGGTACTGGTTCAGAAAAATTATATCCATCGATAATCTTTGCTGTAGCTTCTGTATTAGTTGACTCACTGTTGTTTGATTCAGTTTCATTGGTAGTACCAGTTTGTTTAGTTGGTTCATTACTTCCTTGAGCATTTTCAGTGATGTTTTCTTTGTTTCCATCATTATTATTTTCAGTTGCGGTTGCATTGTTTCCATTCTCTACATTTTTTTCATTATTGTCAGTTTCCGAAAGTGTAGGAGTTTTTGTATGTGGATTGAAGATGTTTTTTATATCTTTTTTAAATAGCACCAGTATTAATACAGTGATTAATACTATCAACATTATTATCCTACGTACTCTTCTTTTTTTTCTTTCCTTTATGTAACTTGGTCTTCTCGTATTTGAATAATTATTCATCTTTTTTCCTCTCTCATCATAATCCAGTATAGATATTTTTGTCAATAATTAGTTGTTGTACATTCTCCCAATATTTATATAATTTATTATTCAAATTTCTTTATATATTTCTTTTTTTTCTATAAAACATTCCTTAATTTGCATTATACAGTTTTCTTATATGATAAATGGCCGGCTTCTCATATATAAGACTGTTTGAGTAGGTAAAAAGTTTAAAAAAATTATTTTTTTTACAACTGTAAGCAATACTCGGAAAACGTAAGAAAATGATTATTTAAGAATGTAGCAAGATAAGAATAAATATAAGATATTCTAGTTATCTACATAATTATTATTGTAAAAAAGATATTATATATAAATATTATAGAGCTTTTATTATTTACATTAAATTACGCTAATAAAATTTTGATGCTTTATATAAAAAAATTAATTTAATTGTCATTTATTGAGAGTTGTTATTGTACACTATCTTATTATATATTAAAAACTCGAAATATCATATTAAAATATAATTAAAATTTATTAAAAAAATATTACTTAATATGTAATAAATTACAATGAAAATATTATTGGTAAATTATGGCCGAAATGATGCTTTTGTATGTATAATAAATTTCAAAATATTGGTTAAAATATCAACAACTGAAACAATTAACATCAAAAAAATATATAATGTTTTCGCTATAACTACAATCCCATTTTTATTAAATTAAGTTGATTAGCAATAATAATTATAAGGAGAAATGAATTATGAAAAAAGTACTTATATCACCACTGAAATATCTACAAGGTAATAGTGAATTATCTAATCTAGGTATTTATGTTAGAGATTTTGGATACAATGCGCTTCTTGTAGCATCATCAGACGATGAGAAAAGAGTTGAACAGCAATTAGTTGAAGCTAATAAGAAAGAGAATTTCAATATGATTCATGGTGATTTTAAAGAAGAGTGTACCAAAAAAGAAATTGAGAGATTAAGAAGAAAAAGTGTCGAGAATGATTGTGATGTAATCGTTGGATTAGGAGGTGGTAAAGCTCTAGATACAGCCAAAGCAGTAGCTCATTTTGAGAATAAACCAGTAATTATAATTCCCACTATAGCATCGTCAGATGCACCTTGTAGCTCTTTAGCAGTAGTCTATACAGAAAACGGTGAATTCGAAGAATACATTTTCTTTAAGAAAAATCCAGACTTGGTTTTAGTTGATACAGGAATAATTGCAAAAGCTCCTAGTAGATTTTTAGTTGCGGGGATGGGTGATGCTCTATCAACATATTTTGAGGCAAGATCATGTAGAGAAGCATATGCTAATAATATTCCAGGGGGTAAAAGTACTCTAGCTGCTTTAGCTGTTGCAGAATTATGTTATGAGACTCTTTTGTCCGATTCATTGAAAGCATTGGCTGCATGTGATAATAATGTAGTAACACCTGCTTTGGAGAACATAATTGAATCTAATATACTATTAAGCGGATTAGGGTTTGAAAGCAGTGGATTGGCAGCGGCTCATGCTATTCACAATGGATTGACAGCGCTAGAAGAGACACATAATTATTTCCATGGGGAAAAGGTTGCTTTTGGTGTTATTGTACATTTAGTGTTAGAAAATGCACCTATAGAAGAATTGAACACTGTACTTTCTTATTGTAAATCGATTGGATTACCTGTAAGCTTAAGAGATTTAGGGGTAGAGGAAATAACAAGAGAGAAAATAATGAAAGTTGCTGAGTTAGCTTGTGCAGAAGGTGAAACAATTTATAATATGCCTTTTGATATCACTGTTGAGGGCGTTTATGGAGCAATTATTGCCGCTCATCAACTTGGTCTTAACGTAAAATAGGAAAGAAACAATATAATTTTACTATACAATATGCTGTCTTATACAGCATATTTTTTTGTGCAAAAGAAAAGTCATATAAGAAATTGTGCATGTTAGACAAAAAAAATACTCAGCCAACAGATATATTAATTAATTTGTTAAAACTATTGACGTGTCTGATAAAAAGTGATAATATACAAGTGTGAAATAAATATACAATAATTTTTAAAAATATATGAAATATATTTTCAAAACTTTATTTCACTGAAACACAAAATCGTATAATTAGGAGGATGTTTTTATGAAAAAATTTATATCGCTATTATTAGTGGTAACTATGGTTATGACTTTATTATGTGCTTGTGGGAAAAAGAATACAGATAATGATATTGTGGATTCTTCAAAGACACAAAAAGAAACAGAAGATCAAACAAATAATGAAGCGGATAAACAAAAAGAAGATCCTGTAAAAATTAGAATCTACTATTCTGATAACGCAACGTTGCCATTTAGAGAAGACTGGTTAACTGTAAAAGAAGCAGAAAAAATGTTCAATGTGGAATTTGATTGGGAAGTCATCCCAATAGCAGATTATCAAACAAAAGTATCACTTGCATTAAATACAGGAACTAATACACCAGATGTAATCCTATATCAATCAACAAAAGGTGAAAATGCTTCACTTGCGCTAAATGGTGCTCTAGTTCCAATTAGTGATTACTCAGATTTCACACCTAACTTTAATGAACTAGTAAAAGATTTCGGACTACAAGATACTGTTGATGAGTTGAATTTAGCTGATGGAAAACGTTATTATCTACCTAGTCTCTATGACATTCCTTTTTATGATGGTGGTCTTATTCTAAGAGAAGATTTCTTAGAGGCAGAAGGAATAAATGCGCCAAAGACATTTGATGATCTATATGGAATATTGAAAGCATATAAAGAAAAGAATCCTGAATCATATCCACTTACTATATTAGCAGGTCCACGTGTACTTTATCGTATGACAATGCCTTCATTCGGAGTAAGTCTAGGTAAAAACGGATCATCAGGAACTAATACACTTAGCTGGGATTATGATAAAGAGGAATATTTCTCAGGTGCAATAAGTGATGGATACAAAGAATACATAGGTTACTTGGCAAAATTATATAGAGAAGGTTTACTTGATCCAGAAATGGCAGATCCAATCAATGGAGACATATGGTCTCAAAAAATGGCTACAGGAAAATCAATGGCTACATATGCATATTATGACCAAATAGGCGGATTAGAAGGTTCAACAGAAATTGATGGTTATAAATTACAGATGTATCCATCACTAGAAGGTTCTGCTGGTGCTCATCACCAACCTAAGAGCAGTACTGGTTCAGGTATCATGTTCCCAGCAAAGACTGCTAAACGCGATGATTTTGAAAGAATTGTAAGAACGATAGATAAAGTTTTTTATTCAGAAGAAGGAGCAAAACTTTGGTGCTTAGGTGTTGAAGGTGTAACTTATACTGAAGAAAATGGTGAAATAAAATATGCAGATGAACTTGTTAATTCAGAAGAAGGTGTTTATAAGAGCCTTCAAATCAAATATGGATGTGGTTCTGATGTAACTCAAATGGTATGGGTTAATTCAAGAGAAATGACGAAATATGATGAAAATTATGCTCGAATAAATAAAGAAGTAGCAGATATGGGTGACGTAATACAGCCTATACCTCCAACACCATTATTTGATGATATGAAATCAGAAGATGCAGGTGTGTTACAGACGCCATTGTTTGATAAATTCGAAGTCTGGGCTGATGCATTTATAACTGGTAAAAAAGATGTTGAAAAAGATTGGGATGCTTATGTGAAAGAAATGAAATCATTGAAAATTGATGAGTTCTGTAATCTTTATAATGATAATTTAGCAAAATAATACAATATATAATGAAGGCTTTCCTCTCATTTTTTATGAGAGGAGGTCTTTATAAAGCAGGGAGGTTAGCTCATGGCTATATATAAGAAGCAACATTTACATAAACAAGATTATATACCTAAAAGCAGTTTTAGAAAGCATTTAACACGTTATTGGCAATTATATGCAATGATGATACTTCCATTAATTTATTTCATAGTGTTCAAGTATATTCCTATGTTTGGAAATGTATTAGCATTTCGACGTTATAGACCTGGAATGGGTCCATTTGGTGTCAAATGGGTGGGATTCAGATATTTTAAGATGTTTATGCAGGATTCAGCGTTTTGGAATGCATTTGGTAATACGATAATATTATCACTCTTGAACTTGTTAATAAATTTTCCAATACCTATAATATTTGCAATTCTTATAAATGAGGTTAGAAATGTTCATTTTAAGAAAGCAGTACAAACAGTTTCCTATATGCCAAGATTTATTTCAACAGTTGTAGTTATAGCTATTTTGGGTGAAATCTTATCACCTAGTTCAGGACTTCTAAATAACTTCCTGCAGAGTACATTTGGAATAGAACCTATTTATTTCATGAATGATGCTAAATATTTCAGAAAGTTATATATATTAACAGATACTTGGCAGTATACAGGCTGGACAGCAATTATTTATTTAGCAGCAATTACAGGAATTAATTCAGATTTGTTTGAAGCAGCAAAGATAGACGGTGCTAACAGATTGCAGCAGATATTTTATGTAACAATTCCATCAATCATGCCAACTATTATGGTTTTATTGATTCTTAACGTAGGACGTATGTTGAGTCTAGGTTTTGAAAAAGTATTACTTATGTATACACCTTCCAATTCAGGGGTAAGTGATATTATTGATACATTGGTCTACCGTACGGGTTTAGCTAATCAAAATTATTCATATGCAACAGCTATCGGACTATTCAGTGGAATTATTGGTGTAATTTTGGTTTCATCATCTAATGCTATCAGTAAAAAACTTACAGATGAAGGAATATATTAGGGAGGGGTTATATGAAAGCATGTCGATCAAAAGGTAGTATCGTATTTGATGTAATCATATATATAATTATGATATTCGTACTTCTTGTATGTCTAGTACCTTTTTTGTATATGTTAGCGGTATCTATTTCAGAACCGAAAGCAATTATTAATAATGAAGTAGCATTGATACCAGTAGGAATAAACTTTGAAGCATACAAGCAGATATTTGCTTATCCCAATTTTTTTAAAGCATATGGAAATACAATATTTTATACTGTAGTTGGAACATTAATTGCTTTAATAATGACCACTTTATTTGCATATCCTTTATCAAAGAAGAGTTTGAGAGGTCAGAAATTTTTCATGAAATTAGTAGTCTTTTCTATGTTTTTTTCAGGGGGACTGATTCCTAATTATCTATTGATATCAAGTTTGAATTTGACAGGAACAAGATTTGCTATGCTGGTACCATTTGCAATTAATCAATTCAACTTAATCATTCTTATAAACTTTTTTAAATCTATCCCTAATGAAATTGAAGAAGCTGCACTGATAGATGGACTAGGGTATTTCGGGATTTTAAGAAGAATAGTTGTTCCATTATCCAAGCCTGCTCTAGCGACTATTGGATTATATACAGCAGTATTTTTCTGGAACGATTGGTTTAATGGGTTGATTTATTTAAATACAGACCAGTTTCCTGTTATGTTATTTTTAAGAAATATAGTTAATGGAACTTCTATGTTGGGTGATGCGGCTGGTTCTGCTGATAAAGCTACTATTGCGATATCAATAAAATCAGCAGTTATAATAACATCAACATTACCAATAATTATTTTATATCCATTTTTACAAAAGTATTTTGTTAAAGGGCTTACAATAGGCTCTGTTAAAGGTTAGAAAAATGAGGTGAAAGACAATGATGAAACTAAGTGATATAGAAACTGAACAAAAAAATGAACGTACCAAAAACATTGACTTATTGACAACTATAGAAGTATTGCAGTTGATGAATGATGAAGATAAGAAAGTTGCCGGTGCAGTGGAAAAAGAGTTGCCTCATATAGCAGAAGCAGTTGAGATAATATATGAAAAAATTGCCGATGGAGGAAGGTTGATCTATATTGGTTGTGGGACTTCAGGACGTTTAGGTATATTAGATGCTGTAGAATGTCCTCCTACATTTGGTGTTGAACCTGAACTTATACAAGGATTAATAGCAGGAGGTAGAGGTGCTATTATTAAAGCAGTTGAAGGTGCTGAAGATAGTTCAGAATTAGGAGAAGATGAGCTTAGGAATATACAATTCAGTAATAGAGATGTATTGGTTGGTATTGCTGCTAGTGGAAGAACACCTTATGTATTAGGTGCTGTAACATATGCCAATAGTATTGGTGCTAAGACAATAAGTTTAACTTGTTCTAAAGGGTCCAAATTAAATGACATGTGTGATGTTGCTATCGTTCCTCTACCAGGAGCAGAAGTTATAACAGGTTCAACACGTCTGAAAAGCGGTACAGCGCAAAAGATGGTTTTGAATATGCTTAGTACAGCTACCATGATTAAACTTGGAAAAGTATATGGTAATCTCATGGTTGATGTAAAAGCCAGTAACAAAAAATTATTCGAGCGTACAGTTTCAATTGTAAAAAGTGCTACGGGAGTAGATGATTTATATGCAAGAGAAGTATTAAAAAAATGTGGTTACTCAGCGAAAACAGCAATAGTTATGATTAAGTGTAATCTGATGGTTGATGAGGCAGAACAAACCTTGGTAGAAGCAAATGGACATATATCACGTGCTATAGAAAACAATAGACAATATGAAAAAGTATAATATTTGTGTATAAGGAGATAAAAAGAGTATGAATTTAACATTACCAGAAAAGATAGGCCAGCGTCTTGTGGTGGGTTTTTCAGGGACGAAAATAACTGAAGAACTAGAAAAAATGATAAGAGAATATAAAATATCTAATATAATATTGTTCAAAGAGAATATAGAAAATGGTTCACAATTAAAAAAATTATGTTCTGATTTACAAAAACTAATTAAAGAACATACTGGAATAGGAGCTTTTATTACTATAGACCAAGAAGGTGGAATGGTAACAAGATTAGCAGAAGATAGTGTGAATATTCCTGGGGCAATGGCTATAGCTGCAACAGGAGAAACTGAATATGCATATCAAGCTGGAAAAATAACAGGAAGACAATTAAAAAAGCTAGGAGTTAATTTTAATCTTGCACCAGTAGTTGATATCAATTCCAATATGGATAATCCTGTTATCGGAGTTAGAAGCTATGGAGATTCACCAGAAAAAGTCGCAGAATATGCAGCTGCAATGACAAGAGGTTTGTTGGATGGTGGTGTCATGGCATCTGCAAAACATTTTCCAGGTCATGGTGATACTAATATAGATTCTCATCTTGGCTTGCCACAGATAAATAAATCGTTAGAAGAACTTGAAAAATGTGAGTTGATACCCTTCAAAAGGGTGATAGTAGAAGGAATACCAGCAATTACAACAGCTCATATTTTGTTTCCGAAAATTATAGATAATAAATTACCAGCTACCATGTCAAGAGAAATCGTTAATGATATGTTAAAAGAAAAAATGGGATTTCAGGGATTGGTAATCAGTGATTGTATGGAAATGCAGGCAATCCAGCAATCTTATGGTACAATAGAAGGTATCAAGTTAGCTATTAAGGCAGGAGTGGACTTGATATTTATTTCTCACACAACAAGGCTAGTCAAAGATGTATCTGAAACACTTACAAAGGCATTTGATAGTGGAGAACTTTCAATGGAAGAAATGGACTGTTCCATAGATAAAATTTTGTACTGGAAAAATAAGTTCATTGATAACTCTGATACAGAAATTATTTTTGATGAACAGTATGGTAAAAATTACGTATCACAATTATTAAAAAAATCCATTACTCCGGTTAAAATGCCAACAAAAAGTTTACCAGAACTTGGACAAAATCCATTGTTTATTGGAACGTTACCTTTTAGAGCAACTAACGTATCAAATAAAAAAGATAATACATTGAATTTTCCAAAATATATGGCTGATAGATTTGGTGGACGAGGAAAAATTATATCAAAAGATCCAGATTCTACAGAAATTGAAATGGCATTAGAAGAAGTTGAATCATATAGCACTGTTGTAATAGGAACATACAATGGACATTTAAACAAAGGACAATTGGAGCTGATAAAAAAAGTAGCTGTGAGGAATAATAAAGTAATTGTGTTAGCGCTTAGAAATCCCTATGATTTGAAATATCTACCTGAAAATGTATATGGAATAGCTGTTTATGAATATACATCAAACAGTTTGAAAGTATTGGCAGAACTATTTGAAAATCCATATGAACCGGAAGGAAAGTTACCTGTAATAATGTAATGATTACAATGGACCAATAATTTGATTTTATAGTAATTAATGAATTGTTGGTTAATGAAAAAGTAGAAAAGAGGTTATGATCGTGGCAGATATGTTAGTTAATCTATTACAAATAAAAGATTATCATACTGAATTGAATAGTTTGCAAAAAGAAGAAGGAATAGAGATATTCAGAGCATTAGCACCTGATAAGTACAGAATAACTAAGTGGGTACAGGAACATTCCAGTATTAATGCAGCAGGTGAATGTGATGTATGTTTCTCTAATAATCCGGTTTCATGCTTCATTGCAGCTAAGGGTAGCAAAATAGTTGGATATGCTTGTTATAATGCTACAGCTTTAGATTTTTTTGGACCAACTAAAGTATTAGAGGAATATCAAGGTAAGAAAATTGGTAAAGCGCTATTATTACGTTCACTAAATGCAATGAAAGACGAAGGATATGTATATGCAATAATCGGAGGAATCGGTCCAGCTGAATTCTATGAAAAATGTGTGAATGCAGTTATAATCGATAGTTCAAAGGAACATAGTATATATGACCATTTTCTAGCTGCAATTGAATCAAATGAATAGATGAATTTATAGAGAAAGGGACATTATCATAAGAAATGTCCCCTTAATAATTATAGAAATATTAATGTTGTGTATCAATTAATTTATATATCCATTTTTCATCATAACACTCATAACTAGTTCTTGCCTTTTTCTAGCGGTTGATAAACTACTTACAGGATTATATATACTAGGGGCTTGAGGCAAACCAGCTAACATTGCACATTCTTCTAATGTAAGATTGTTTACATCTTTGGAAAAGAATGCATGAGATGCTTCATTAGCTCCATGAGCTCCAGCTCCATAATAAATTATATTTAAATACATTTCGAGTATATCGTCTTTGGTAAACATATGTTCAAGTTTAGTAGCTACTATAAGTTCCTTTAATTTCCTGGTTATTGATTTTCTATTGCTGAAGAATAGATTTTTGGCAAGTTGCTGAGTAATAGTACTTCCGCCTTGTACGATTCTTCCTTCGGATATATCGGTTATAGTTGCTCTAGCAATAGCTATTATATCAAAACCACCATGAGAATAAAATCTTTTATCTTCCATGGCAATTGTTGCATTAATAAGATTTTCAGGAATTTTATCAAGTTCTACATAATGAGGCATTTTATTAGTGATTTGTCTTTTTAAACTATAATCAAGTGAGTACTGTTCATTACTAGGATCATAAAAATGACTATAGGTTAAAACTAATATAAATACTATAGAAAATGCTATTATTATTTTTTTAAACAAACTTTTCATATATATTACCTCCTGTATGTAATCACTTCTAATCAGCTTATATTAATATTATATAATATTAATATCAATTAATCCATTTACGTAGATTACAAAACATAGAGGTATCTTACAATATTGTAAGATAGACAATTAAACCAATATTTATGTCAACTGAAAGTAAATAAATTAATATTTTTATTTTTGTGCATATAATTCAATAATTTTAATTACTGTGTCTACGGCTTTTTCCATAGATTGAATA
This sequence comes from Vallitalea longa, assembly GCF_027923465.1. NCBI lineage: Bacteria > Bacillati > Bacillota > Clostridia > Lachnospirales > Vallitaleaceae > Vallitalea > Vallitalea longa. Next base: position 76,085 of record NZ_BRLB01000015.1, on the reverse strand, counting down.
CATATGTATTCGTATTTACCATGGTAATTGTGACCACCAGTGAATAAATTAGGACAAGGGAGTCCCATGTAAGATAATCTTGCACCATCAGTCCCACCACGAATTGGAACAACTACAGGAACTATATCTAATGATTCCATTGCTTCTTTGGCAGTATCCACAATATGTATGAATGGTTCTACTTTTTCTTTCATATTGAAATACATATCTTTTAATTTGCATTCAACAGTATTATCACCATATTTTAGATTGAGGTAGTTGATTACATTAGTAAAATACTCTTTTTTGTTGTAATATAATTCTTTATTATGGTCTCTGATGATATACTGCATTTTAACTTTTTCTACATTGCCTTCCATACCAATTAGGTGGTAAAAGCCTTCATAATCTTCGGTGTATTGTGGCCTTTCATTAGGTGGAAGCATACCATCTAATTCAAAAGCTATCTCCATAGCACTAAGCATTTTATTTTTGGCAGAACCTGGGTGGATATTATTCCCATGAATAGTCAACCAAGCATTAGCAGCATTAAAGTTTTCATATTCAAGTTCACCTAATGGTCCACCGTCTAGAGTATAAGCAAAATCTGCATGAAATTTTTCAACATCAAATTTATCTGCGCCTCTTCCGATTTCTTCATCAGGAGTGAATGCGATTTTTATAGTTCCATGTTCAATTTCTTCATGGTTGACTAAATATTCTATTGCTGACATTATTTCTGCTATACCAGCTTTATCGTCCGCTCCAAGAAGTGTTGTACCATCTGTAACTATAAGATCTTTTCCTTCATAGTCCTTTAATGAAGGATAATCTTTGGTGGATAGAATTACATTAAAAGTTTCATTAAGTACTATATCATTTCCATCATAATTCTTTATGATTCTAGGATTTACATCTTTTCCACTCATATCAGGAGCAGTATCCATATGGGCAATAAATCCAATTGTTGGTATATCTTTATCGGTATTCGCTTTTAGAGTAGCCATAATGTATCCGTTATCATCCAGTGATATATCATCAAGTCCTAGAATGTTTAATTCTTCAACTAATATTTTAGCAAGATCAAGTTGGGTTATTGTACTTGGACAAGTTTCTGACTCTTCATTAGAAGTAGTCTCCACTTTTACATAATTAATAAATCTTTCACATACGTTCATATATTTTCTCCTTCCATAAAACAATGAACTAGTATCTAACTAAGTTCATAATATTAATTAATATAAGTTTACGTTACTTTTTAATTTTTATCAAGTGCAATTTAAGTATGTATATATTGAATAAGATAAAAGAAATCATTTTAAGTATTATAAATGAAATATTAAATTATAAAAGTTGTAGTATAGATAACTTGCAAAAAAGATTAATTAAGGATATATTAAAATTATCAAATAGTGAAAGAGGTAAAATATGAGTTCAACAAATTTGAAAATATTAGCTTGTATAACAATGTTAATAGACCATTTAGGTGCAGTTTTTTTCCAAGAATATGATATATTTAGGATTATAGGTAGATTAGCTTTCCCTATCTTTGCATTCTTAATCGCAGAGGGTTTTTTTCATACTCATAATATCAAAAAGTATCTTATTAGATTAGCTGTTTCTGCAATAATATCAGAGATACCGTTTAATCTTGCATTTAATGGTAATATATTTGAATTAGGTAGTGGATTGAATATATTTTTTACATTATTTTTAGGGTTACTGTCTATTTATATATATGATAATTATAAAAGAAATGGTTTATATTTTGTTTTTCTAATTGGAATTATCGCTGAATTACTTAATACTGATTATGGCATATTAGGAGTTATAATTATATTTTCTTTTTATTATTATAATAGAAAGTTCAACAAACAGGCATTAAGTTATATAGTAATAACCTTGTTGTTAGTGGTTGTTGATTTTGCATCATATCAAATAATCAATTTACAAATATTTTCTATCTTAGCACTGATAGCATTATATTTTTATAATAATAAGAAAGGTGTTAACCTTAAATACTTGTTTTATATCTTCTATCCTGGTCATTTGTTGATATTGGGATTATTGAAATGTGTATTATAATTTCAATTACAGAAAGATTTCTTGCATGAAAATTGAATATCAGTCATATATAGTAATAAATAATAAATAAAGGACGAGGATAATGGAGAGAAGAATTAGAATTCTTAATGTTGTTGGGTATGTTTTTATGATATTGATTAATATACTAGCCGTAGCTTTACCTCTTAACGGTAAAACAACAGGAGAAATATCAGAGAATATCAATTCTTTATTTACACCTGCACCTTACACATTTATGATATGGGCACTTATTTATATACTATTATTAGGATTTGTAATATATGGGCTACTTCCAAAACAAAAACAAAATATCTATATTGACAAAATAGGTTGTCTATTCTTTATCTCAGCAATTCTTAACGGACTATGGTTATTTGCTTGGCATTATGAAAAGTTATGTTTATCATTGCTCATTATGGTTTTACTCTTATTCACATTAATAAAAATCTATAATAGACTTGATAATATTTGTTCAATAAAAGAAAGTGATAGAAGAAGCATCAATATACCATTTAGTGTATATCTAGCTTGGATAAGCATAGCTACTATTGCTAATGTATCAGTAGTTTTAAAGACTACAGGATGGAATGGACTCGGATTATCCGAAACAACATGGACAGTCATAGTTCTGATTTTCGCTGTATTGTTATCCATGTATGTTTCAATTAAGAATAATGACTTAGCGTTTCTTTTAACTGCTGGTTGGGCATTAATCGGTATACTTGTTAGGCACTGTGGCAGTAATACGCCAATAAGTATAACAATTATAGCAGCATTAATAATTATAGTGATACATATTCTTAGTAACTATAAAAAGTATTTATGTATAGAAAAATGAAGTAAGTTATAAGAATTATTTAATACCCCGCTAAAGGGGTATTTTATATTACAATTAGTTTTTATCATTGAATGTAAATATTTTTTTTGTGCTTTTACCAAATACAAAAATTATAGCCACAGGCCACAAAACGGTAGTGATAATATGGCTGATCATAGCTTGAATGATTACTAATCGCTTGGTGATTTCTGAGTACTCCGAAGGGCATATGTCTCCGAATCCTATTGTGAAAAATGTGGTTGTGCTAAAATAAAGAGCATCCAGATGACTGAATATCTCATCTTTACCTATAATACCCTCATTAAAGATATTGCTTAGATGAGTGTACAGTAGGGCAAATGAATCAATTACTGAAAAAAGTATCGATAGATATAAAAAAAATATACAAAGTATTTTAAAAAATGGTTTGTTCAAAATGGAAGTAACATCACAATTCAGTTTATTATCATTATTATTTATATGGTAGGCAAGTATCAAAAAATCAAATATGGATGCCAAAAATAATGTGCACAAAATAAAAATCAAAGTAAATGTCTGATCTTTATTGATTAACATATTATCTTGAATAAGCATGAATGGTAGATATATGAGTAATAGAATATTAATCATACAACCTGTATAGAAAAATCTAGTACACACGATTAAAAGGAATATCGATAGAAAAACTATAATGACTGCTTTACTATTAAGGTTATCAAAGAATATGAATCCCATTAATAAAATAAATGTAATGGCTATAACGATTATGTTACTATTTTTAAACTTGCACTCCATACTAAATTACCTTTCTAAATAATATGTTTAATATGGGGCTGTCTTTTTAAGTAAATAAGACAGCCCCATCTATGTTATTCTGTATGATTTATTTGGTCATATAAATCAAGTTTACAATGACTGTTTTCCCAATTAGTGCAATTAAGGCAAGATGTACTTTCTACTGTGGAATTAGATAAAGATTGTACGTTTTGTCTAGGACAATAGGAACTGCATTGTTTAGCTGTTTCACAAAAATTCATCATACTATCCATAATTTTCTCCTTTCAATAGTTAACCTACCTACCTACATTTCGTCTTCTTGAATTAGATATAGTTGAACTGCAACTATTAATGAAATCATTTGTGTAACTAAAAGGATTATAAACATTGAAGATATATTCACTAATCGGTAGATGGATTATAGATGATTTCGGATATCTACGTATTCTCCTACTGTTAGAAAAAGTTAACATAACATCCCTCCAGATACTTTATTATATTAGTCGAACTAATATAGTCTAGTATGTGTAATTTTTGATAAATTATTACTCGACTTTCCAACCTTTTATACGCTTGTTCTTTATATAAAATATGAGTTGTTCAATTCCAGTAATTATAGCTTGTTAACAAAACTGATTTGATTTATTATGAAGGATATACCATATTTTTTGCTTTTATGTTGAATAAGATTTCTTGTAAAAAGTTTAACGCGAAAGCCCAGCAGCTTGAATAAATAATTATTATATGCTAAACTAACACGTAATAATTAAAATTAAATAAATACAATAGATGAAGAAAGGGTGACATGTATGAGTGCACAGGCTGAAAAGAAAAAAGTTATATTTAGTGGTATTCAACCTACTGGTGTAATAACATTAGGTAATTATTTAGGAGCCATTAAAAATTGGACGAGATTACAAGATGATTATAACTGCCTATTTTGTGTTGTTGATATGCATTCAATTACAGTTAGACAAGATCCCGTTTTACTCAGAAAGCGTGCGAGAGATTTATTAACACTATATATTGCAGCTGGACTCGATCCTGAAAAGAATATTATGTATTATCAATCACATGTTTCTGGTCATGCAGAATTAGCATGGATTCTTAGTTGCTTTACATATATGGGTGAGTTAAATAGAATGACACAGTTTAAAGAAAAAGCAGCAAAGCACAATACTAACATAAATGCAGGTCTTTTTACTTATCCAGTATTAATGGCAGCTGATATTTTACTATTTCAATCTGACCTAGTTCCTGTAGGACATGATCAAAAACAACATCTGGAGATTACTAGAGAGATAGCGACTAGATTCAATAATATATATGGAGATGTATTTACAATACCAGAACCTTATATTGGTAAAGTTGGTGCTAAAATAATGAGTTTACAAGAGCCAACTAAAAAAATGTCAAAGTCAGATGAGAATCCTAATGGTTATATTTCGATATTAGATGACCTTGGAGCAATCAGAAATAAAATCAAAAGAGCTGTAACTGATTCTGATAGAGAAGTAACTTACTCAGAAGATAAACCGGGAGTCAAGAATCTTATTGACATATATTCCAGTGTTACTGGTGAAACTACAGAGTCTTCTATGAAAGTATTTGAAGGCAAAGGTTATGGAGATTTGAAAAAAATTGTTGGCGAAGTAGTTGTTGATGAACTTAGACCAATTCAGGAAAGATTTAAGGAGTTACAAAAGAATAAAGATTATATTGATGGTATAATCAAGAAAAATGGAGAAACAGCTAATTATCTAGCTACTAAAACCTTAAGAAAAGTTCAGAAGAAAGTTGGTTTTCCTGTTAGGATAAGATAATGTAGTAGAAGTAATCATTTCGATTTATAATTCTAAGATGAAGTAAGAATTAAAAAATTAAATAGTGTCTATTAAATAAGCTGTTGGTTTTGATAACTGACAGTTTATTTTTTATTAATCATTTTTAAAAAAGAACATATTTTTCTTAATATCATATAATGTATTAATAGTTTATAAAATATTTGAAGAATAATTAGTATCTGTAAATGATATAATTATTCTAGCGTAAGGAGGAATTATACTGTTGAAATGTAAAGAATCCTATATAGGTACTAAGAAAGATTGTATCCAATTTCTTAACACTAATCTACCTAAACTTTTCAGAGGAGAACTTCAACTAGAAGGACAGGACGTTTTTATTCCAAGTAGAGAAGAATTAGAATTCAAAATGAAATTTGAATATGATGAAAACTATGAATATGGAACTGTTGGATTAAAAATCACTTGGGGTGAAGAACCAGACATTCCTGATGAAGAGGAAGATGAAGATGATGATGAAGACGATGATGATGAATTCATACCAAAAGATATAAATACGAAAGACTATTATCTATAAGATGAAACTATCTAAAACCCTCAAATTGAGGGTTTTGTTTTTAAAATCGTAATAAAAAGGAGAATTGATATGCCATCTGAAAATCTGAGAGAAGTATTAGATAATTATGATATAGAAGTACTAGGAATAAGAAACGAAAACTATAAAGTTAAAAAGGGTGTTTGGTGGATTCAAACTCCAACTGGAAATAAAATTTTAAAAAAGAATTCCATTCCCGAGGAAAGACTGGATTTTATTATTGCAGCTATTGAATATTTGTGTCAAAAAGGTATAAATATGCCTGAAATCATTGAATCCAGAAATGGTAAAAAATATATTAATTTAGATGGAGCGAATTATATATTAAATGAAGCCATTAAGGGGAAAGCGCCAAGTTCTAAGTCAAAAGAAGGTCTTGAGAGAATAATTAAAGAATTAGCCAAGTTTCATGTTGCATCAAAAGGATTTCAACCTCCAGTGGGTAGTAAACCTAATATCCTCTTAGGTACATGGTACGAAAAATCTAAAAAGAAAATGGATAAATTAGTAGAGTATCATGAACAAGAAAAAAGAAAAAGTGCTCATAATGAATTCGGGAATATGATATTAAGAGAATTTCCTTATTTTCATAAAAAAATGGAATATTCTTTAAGCGCTGATAATAAATCATTATATGATAGATGGGTAAACCAGGTAAAGAACATATCTTACTTGGTTCATCAGGATTTTATTGACGGTAATCTTATAATTACTGAAACTGGCAAAATATATGTTCTGGACCCAGATTCTATTGCAATAGAACTACCAACAAAAGATATAAGGAAATTTATAAATAAGATTATGAAAAAAAGAGGAAGCTGGGATCTGCAACTTACAAAAAATATAATCAGCTGGTATCAAGAAGTCAATCCATTGGAAAAATGGCAATGGCAAATTTTGAAATCAACAATTATGTATCCTCATCTTTTTGCAGGAATAATGAGTAAATACTATCAAAAAAGAGAAGAGACTTGGACAGAAAATAAATACGTAAACAAATTGAAAAATATTATTTCCATAGAAAAATCAAAAGAAAGTATTGTAGATGATTTTGAGCATATAATTGATTCATTATAACTTAATAAGAAGGGATTGATAGGAGTTTGAAAATGAATAACACTTATGACGAGCTAAAGGATATATTTAATAATGTAATAAATGAATATAATATAAAACCCTATAATATAAAAGTTATACAAAATGAAGGTTTGAAAACACTTTGGAAATTTGACTATGATAGTAAGTCAATGTGTTTGAAAAGATTTCGTCATACTAAAGAGAAAATTATATTCTCAGTAAATGCACAGAGATATATAAAAGAAAATGGAGGTTTAGTTCCTTATGTATATTCTAATAAAGCAGGACAGCATATAACAGAGTATATGGGACAACTTTTTGTTATGTATGAATGGATAAACGGTAGAGACCTTAATTTTACTAGGTCATCAGATTTCAAATATGGTATAGAAGGTTTAGCATTATTCCACAAAGCGTCAAAAGGTTATAAAGCTCCAGAAGGTGCAAAGATATCTTCAAAATTAGGCAGATGGCCTGAACAATATGGTTCAATGAGAAAAAGGATGCTGAAATGGAAAGATATTGCTAATTCAAAGGTATCCAATAATTCATATAAAGTTTATCTTGAATATATTGATGATATCATTAATCTATGTGATAAAGCACTAGATGTCTTGGAATCATCTTCATACGATAAGTTGACTCAAGTAGAGTTGTATGAATCTTCATTGTGTCATCAAGATTATGGTTCCGGTAATGCCATATTGTCCCAAGAAGAAGTCTATGTGATTGATTTGGATGGGGTAACATATGATCTAGTAGCAAGAGACCTAAGAAAAATAATTGGAAAACGTGCAGAAAAACGTGGTAGTTGGGATGTAAATGATATAAATAGGATTCTTGACTATTATGAAAGAAATAATAAGTTGACATTAGAGGATAAAAAGATGCTTAAGGCAGATTTAATGTTCCCACATTGGTTTTTTGGAACAATCAAGAATATATTTTCTAAAAATAAATTAGTCAATCCTGGGAAAATAGCAAAGATAGCAAAATTGGAAAAAGAAAAAATAAAAGTTTTAGATAAGTGGATTATCAAATAAGATATAAAAAATAATTTATTAGGAGGAGTAATTAAATGAATATTGCATTTATCTGTACAGAGAAACTTCCAGTTCCTCCAGTACTGGGGGGAGCTATACAGATTTATATAGATAACATACTGCCTATAATATCAAAAAATCATCACATTACTGTTTTTACAGTTCTAAAGGGTGACTTGCCAGAGTATGAAAAAAAGGGCAATGTGACATTTATCAGGGTTAGTGGAAGAACCAAGTCAGAATATATTAAAGAGGTAGAAAACAAAATAAGTACCATGCATACTAAGTTAGACTTAATACATGTGTTCAACAGACCAAAATGGGTTAAGCAATTAAGTAGAGTAGCACCTAATGTTCATTTCAGTTTAAGTCTCCATAATGAAATGATGTTACCAAAAAAAATTAACCCTCAACAGGCAGAAGAATGTATAGAAAAAGTTGAATTCATAACAACAGTAAGTAAATTTATAGGAAATGAAGTTATTAAGATGTATCCATCAGCATTAGAAAAGGTATATCCAGTATATTCTGCAGCTAATATTGATATATATCATCCAGTAGGTTCAAAAAAAGCAGAAGATAATAGAAAAAGATTACTTAAGAAATTCAATCTGGAAGGTTATAAAGTAGTGATTTGTGTTAGTAGATTAAGTCCTAAGAAAGGACAGCAGATCGTAATGGAAGCGATGAAGACAGTAATGAAAACTCATCAGAAAATAGCATTAGTTTTAGTTGGTAGTAAATGGTATGGAACTAATGAGATAGATGAATTTACTTCAATGCTTCATGGAAAAGCTACTGAATTAAAAGGTCCAGTAATTTTCACAGGCTTTTTGACTCCTGATGAAATCCCTGAAATTTATAATATTGCAGATATATTTGTTTGTGCATCTCAATGGAGAGAACCACTAGCCAGAATTCATTATGAAGGTATGGCAGCTGGATTGCCTATAATTACAACTAATAGAGGTGGTAACTCGGAATTATTCGAACAAAATGTTAATGGTATCGTAATAGATGATTACGATAATCCAGATGTTATGGCTGATAAGATCAGTTATCTACTGGATAATCCAGATAAAGCTTATGAAATGGGAAAAAAAGCTCGTCAAGATGCAATGAATAACTATTCATTCCAGCGAGTAGCCAAACAACTATTAGCTCTATTTGATAAAGTGAAAAATCAATATAATATTAAATGATGGCTATGCCTCATAAAATATTTCAAGGAAAATAGAAAGCTTTGTAGAATGAATGTATTTTCATTCTGCAAAGCATAATTTTTAATACTAATTATAGGTATATCATGACTTATTTGTGTATAGTCGAATCATTAATTTCAAAAGATCCATTTCCAATAGAATAGTAATGACTGAATCCACTTTTTTTCGCTTTTTTCATTCTGATGATATTTCTGCCATCAATAAGTACTGGTTTTTTCATATTTTCAGCAATGATCTTCAAATCCATTTTATAGAATTCATCTAACTCAGTGCAAATTATAGCACAATGTGAGTCTTTTACGGTTTCTATTATACTATTACAATATGTTATGTTAGGAAATAAGGTTTCCATTTCTTTTGAAACAGTAGGATCATAACATTTTATTTTAGCTCCCATACTAAGTAGCTCATCGATAATATAGAGTGATGGTGCATCTCTAATATCATCTGTTCCTGGTTTGAAAGTGAGGCCTAATATAGCGATAGTTTTGCCTTCTATTTTATTATAATGGTCAAGCAGTATTTCTACTGGTTTAAGTCTTTGGTTCTCATTGACTTTTATTGTACTTCTTACTATATTAAATTCACAGCCATATTTCTCACCGATATTAACTAAAGCTTTTGTATCTTTTGGAAAACATGAGCCTCCATAGCCTATACCTGCATTCAAGAATTCTTTTGAGATCCGTTTGTCTAGTCCTAGTCCATAAGATAGGGTTTCAATATTAGCATCAACTTTACTACATAGATTTGCCATTTCATTAATAAAGGATATCTTGGTGGCTAATAATGCGTTAGAAGCATATTTAATCAATTCTGCTGTTGGGGGATTGGTATAGATGATTTTTGTTTTAAATGGTCCGTAAATTTTATTTATAATTCTTATAGCCTTTTTTGAATTACTACCGATTACCATTCTATCTCCGTTCAAGAAATCATTTAAAGCTCTTCCTTCTCTTAAGAATTCTGGATTAGATACAACATCAAAATTATTTTCATTAACTCCTCTATTTATAAAAATGTTTTTAACAGTTTCATGGGTTCCAACTGGTACGGTACTTTTGATAATAATAACTTTATACTTATCTATGGATATGGATATTTCATTAGCAGCATCAATAACTTGTGAAATATCTACACTCCAATCAGGATTGGTTGGTGTACCTACAGTAATCATAATTACATCAGATAAGCTTATTGCAGTACGGATATTATTTGTAAAAAGTATATATTTTTTTTCTAAGCATTTCTTTAATAATGGTTCGAGGCCTTCTTCGTATATTGTAGGAATACCTTTATTTAGTTGGTTTACTTTGTTAACATCTTTGTCTACGCATATGACATCATTTTTATATTTAGCAAAAGATAATGCAGCCACGAGTCCTACATATCCTGCTCCAATAACACATATCTTCAATAATAATCACCCTTCTATCTATAATGTTACAATTAAATTTATTGCAATTCTACAATATTATATGCTTGTATTAAGATGCCTGTGAGAAAAGTTTTTACATAGTTAACTATTTAACTAATTATTATTGATAGATATATATATAAGGGTTAAATTTTAGATTCTTATTATAAAGTTATAGTTAAAATTTACATCTTATCGTTTAAGAGAAAGTAGCATTTTCTCTTTCTATATTTACATTTATATTATCAAGAAATAATGTATCAGTACCTTCATAATCAGAATCAACACCAATAATAATCCACAAATCACCATTACTATTGGTAAAAGCATTAAATGTCTGTTCAAAATTTTTAGATGCATTTCTATTGTTGGTTGATTTATCTGTAATGTCAATATTTCCTAATGATATCAATTTGGTGTTGGGATCGTCAAATTCATTATTGGGAGAAATAAAAAAGTATTTGTTATTTCCCTTTTGAATCAATTCTATGTCTGGTTGAACGTTGACAACTCCTGCATTCACAACTATCTTATTTAATGGTATGGTATTATTACTACTCAAGGTAGATGAAATATCGAATGTCATGTTAACTTTATAACTGGTAAGAGGTAGCAAACCCTCTTTTGAACTTATTTTTTTAGTGGTATACATATTTTCTAAGCCGCAATTGAGATAGATACCTTTATTGTGATGATTATTTGATGAATCATCTAATCCGCCCATCCATCCATCCCTGGAATTCTCAAAAGTATATGTGAAAGTTAATGTATCGCTATAAGTTATTTCTTCATTGTTGTAATCGTTTTGACACCCACATAATAATAAAATGAATATCATAAAAAGTGCTAATATGGTTTTAGTCTTCATTCTTTTAACCTCCTAAATAAATTATCACTAAAAAATGTAAAAAGTGTATATTACTATTTTGGGTATATATATTTGTTTTATACAAATTGGAACAAAGAGGCTATGCAAAGATTTCTAAGAATAATATAAAATAGAACTTGCATATTTAATAAAAAAAGAGTGGTTTCAAAAAGTTGTTTTGACTTTTGAAACCACCCTATATTAATTTTATATTGATTTTGGTGATATACGACTATTTAATCATTTTGATCTGGTATATCAATGCTATTTACTTTTTCCATTACCAAAGTAAGAATAACTGAAGCAATCGGTACTGATAAAATCATTCCTGCCGCACCGAAGAAACTACCACCTATAGTTACAGAAGCAACTATCCAGAAAGGTTTTAAACCTACTGAACTTCCTAGTATTTTTGGGCTAACAATAATATTATCAACTTGTTGCATTATAAGTATGATAGCTAACAATGCTATAGTTTCTGGGAATCCAGAAAATAGAGCAAATATTAGACAAGGAACAGTACCTATGAATGGACCTATATATGGAATTATGTTGGTTATCCCTATTATCAAACCTATAAGTGGGGCATAAGGGATTTTTAAAGGGGATACTAGATTCACTATATAAATTCCAATACTAACAAGTAGTCCTAATATAATACATGTATATAACTTACCTATCAAAAATTGCTTAATAGCCTTATCTGTTAATCTAGCTACCCGAATAGTCCAATCAGCATATTTTTTAGGAAGTATAGCTCTAATGAATTTGTTTAATTTTGGACTGATCTCATCCCAATCTCTAAGGGCATAGAACGCCATAAATAGTGATAAAAACAATATGGCTACATTGCTAATGAAGCTTCCGATTGAAGATATCACTTGAGTCGATAGGCTAAGTAGATCGCTTGAAAAACTTACAATAGAGTCTTCAATCAACTCAATGATTTCTGTAATCTTTTCTGGACTTATCAAATTAGTAACAAAAAGTCTATTAATGAAATCACTTATTTCAGTAGTGCTGACGCTTTGAATATTCTTAACAAGTGAAGATACACTATCGCTAATAGTTGGAATAATTAGCATAATAAAAAGGATAATAAATGCAAATACCAATATATAAGTAAGAAGTACACTTAATGTATGTCGGAACTTCAACTTATTCTTTATAGCTCTGACTACTGGGCTTAATAAATAGATGATGATAGCTGCTATAATTAATGATTTAAATGAAGAGAAAAACCAAGTAAGATTTCCTGGCTTAAATATAAATTTGGCTATCAAAAAAATGATTATTATAAATGGAATATATTTGTAGGGATCGAATTTATTATTGTTTGTATTCATATTTCACCTCAAGTCTTAAATAATGTAAAAAATATTATATATCACTATAGTAATGTATATTACCAAATATTGCAATATAATAAGAGAATTTATAAATTGTTTCGGATAAAAACACGTAGAGCCTATTAAATTAAAAATATCTTGACACATATATTTTAATATTGTAATATATTAATATATAGATATTAACGAGTATATAGGATTGTTAAAATAAATACAAATTGAAGGAGAGAATATTATTATGACTAATAAAGTTCTAATAGTTGGTGGGGTTGCAGGTGGAGCTAGTACGGCTGCAAGACTTAGAAGAGTTAATGAAGACATTCAAATAATAATGTTTGAAAGAGGAAAACATATATCTTTTGCTAATTGTGGTTTGCCTTATTATATTGGTGGAACCATAGAAGAAAGAGAAGCTCTTCTGCTTCAAACTCCAGAAGCGATGAAAGAAAGATTTAATATTGATGTTAGAATCGAGAATGAAGTTATATCTATTGATAGACAAGAAAAATGTGTTGAAGTCAAAGATCTGAGAACAGGTAAAATTTATCAAGAAACATATGATAAGTTAGTGCTTTCCCCTGGTTCTACTCCAATAAAGCCTAGAATACCAGGTATAGATAAAGATAATATATTTTCCCTATGGAATATACCTGATACCGATGCAATAAAATCATATCTAGAAAATAATAATGTTAAAAAAGTTACTGTCATTGGTGGAGGCTTCATAGGAATAGAAATGGCTGAAAACATGCATGATCTAGGATTAGAAGTTAATTTGGTAGAAATGGCTAATCAAGTCATGGCACCTGTTGATTATGAAATGGCACAATTGATTCATGGGCATATGGTACAAAAAGGTATTAATTTATTTCTTGGTAATGGGGTAAGTTCTTTTGAAGAAATTGAAGGAAAGACTCATGTAAAATTACAAGATAATACAATGCTTGAATCAGATATAGTAATAGTATCTATTGGAATAAGACCAAATGGAGAATTAGCTAAAAAAGCAGATCTGGAAACTAATGAAAAAGGCGGAATTGTGGTTGATGAATATCTAAAAACCAGTGATGAAAATATATATGCACTGGGTGATGCTATAGAGGTAATTGATTATGTCAATGGTAACAAGACTATGATACCTCTTGCTGGACCAGCGAACAAACAAGGAAGAATTGTAGCTAATAATATTGTAGGAAGAAATGATAAATATAAAGGAACTCAAGGTACGTCTGTAGTAAAAGTATTTGACATTACAGTAGCTTCGACAGGTAATAATGAAAAAACATTAATTAGACTAGGTAAGAAATATGATAAAGATTATAAAATAGCTTTAGTTCAACCTAAATCACATGCCGGTTATTATCCAGGAGCTATACCTATGACTATCAAATTATTATTTGACTTAAACGGCAAAATACTTGGATCACAGATAGTAGGTTATGAGGGAGTAGATAAAAGAATAGATGTTATAGCTACGTTAATAAGAATGGGCGGAACGATATATGATCTAAAGGAACTGGAACTTGCTTATGCACCACCATATTCATCGGCCAAAGACCCAGTCAATATGGCAGGATTTTCAGCAGAAAATATATTAAATGGTGATATGGGAGTAGTTTTATGGAATGAAATCGATAAAAAAGACAAGCAAAAAGCAGTTATCATAGATGTTAGAGACAAAGTGGAATATGATCTAGGTTTTATCGAAGGGGCTGAGAATATACCAGTCAATTCCTTAAGAGATAAAATGAATGAACTTGATAAAAATAAAGAAATATTATTATATTGTGCAATTGGTATCAGGGGATATATTGCAGGAAGAATTTTGACTCAAAAAGGGTATAAAGTCAAAAATCTAATTGGTGGATATAACTTTTATAAATGTGCAGTCAATGACTATACTAAAATGAATGATTCCAATATAGACTGTGAATGTTGTGAAGATAATAATGACAGTATCAATAACAATATTGATGACACAATAATTAAAGATGAAGGAGTCAACATCAAACTTAACGCTTGTGGACTACAGTGTCCAGGTCCAATAATGCAAGTGAACAATAAAATGAAAGAGATAAATGAAGGTGATATACTTGAAATTACTGCAACTGATCCAGGTTTCCCAATAGATGTAAAAGCATGGTGTAAAAAAACAGGCAATAGTTTTATTAAATCTGAAAAGAGAGAGAAAGAATTTGCTGTATTTATTCGCAAGGGTAATAATGATAGAAAAGTTAATAAAACTTCACAGATAGCTTCTGATAAAAGTACTATGGTAGTTTTTAACGGAGAACTTGATAAGGCATTAGCATCTTTTATAATAGCTAATGGGGCTGCATCAATGGGTAAACAAGTATCTATGTTCTTTACATTTTGGGGTTTGAATATTCTAAGAAAAGACCAGAAAGTAAAAGTGAAGAAATCTATTATTGAAAAGATGTTTGGATTTATGATGCCAAAAGGAACTAGAAAGTTAAAACTCTCAAAGATGAATATGGGAGGCATGGGTTCTGCAATGATGAAAAAAGTTATGAGAGATAAAAATGTCAACTCTTTAGAGGAACTTATCAATTCTGCGCTGGATAATGGTGTTAAGATAGTTGCTTGTACTATGTCAATGGATGTTATGGGAATCAAGAAAGAGGAGCTTATTGATGGTGTTGAGTTAGGTGGAGTTGCATCTTATCTAGGAGATACTGATGATGCTAATCATAACTTGTTCATATAGAATAGATTATATCCATATATAAAATAGATATTATATACTAAAAATTACCATCCAAAACATGTTATAATAGTGAGATATTCAGGTAGAAACTTATCTTATCACTAAAATGTTTTGGATGTGTTTTTAGTTACTGATATTAATTTAGATTATAGATGAAAATAAAAGTTATTTCTTGAATAATGGTAACTTTTGTAAGAAAAGAATATCATCACGATTAGCGGCATCACCTTCAGCTAGTATTGCAGCTTTTCCTATTACATTTCCACCTGCTTTGTTAACCAAGTCTTCTAATGCATTTATAGATTCTCCTGTACTAATGACATCATCTATGATTACTACATTTTTACCGTCTAACATTGTAACCTCATCTTTATCAAGACAAAGTATTTGCTCTTTTTGAGTAGTTATTGAAACAACTTTTGTTACCAGGGGGTCTTTCATATAAGGTTTTAAACTTTTACGTGCGACAATATATTTTTTCATGCCTTTTTGTTTAGCTATTTCATAGATAAGAGGAATCCCTTTAGCTTCAGCAGTAATCAAAACATCTGCTTCAGGTATTTTTTTAGCAAGAATCTCTCCTGATTTCTCAACTAACTCTGCATCTCCTAATATCACGAAACTAGCAATTTTTAAATCTTCATTTATTTGTATTACTGGTAAATCTCTTTTTAAACCGCATAATTCTAAAGTATATATTTCATCCATTTTAATTAACCCCTTTCGTTTTGATATAAGTATTATTATTGTTGAAGACATCTATTATATGTATAAAGTTTCCTATCTGTAATGTTAAGCAATGACACCGGTTAATAATTTCATTATTAATCCTGCAACCATGCCGAAGAAAGGATCAGTTATCGCTGTTACTGTCATTGTAATACCTCCAACTAGGGAATCTTGTCCAAGAGCAACAGCAGCATTGGTTGGAACTGTTACCCAAGCTCCTAAAACAAAAAGAAATCCTGCAATAGATTCACTAGGAACATATTTACCGATTTTTGGTAATAATCCTGATAACAGAATTATAGCCATAAGTATCATCATTCCAACACCAGCCCATACAGCATGAGGGGCACTAGCGGTTGCTGATATTATAGATTCAACAGGACCACCACCGAATAGCGAAGAAGACATATCAGCTAAGCTACTGATTACAGCAAGATGGTCAAGATTAACATTTTGTCCGGCTATACTGCCAGTAATATTTCCAAAAGCTATATTAGCACCAATATTAAGACATACCATTGATAGAGCACCTCTAATTATAGGAATGTTTAATATTGGTTTCTTGAATTGAATCTTGTCATTTTTGTTAGCAGTAATACCTGTATCTTGTTTTATTATTCGAGAGACTACACTTGACAGGATTACTGAAATAGCAATTGTATATACTAAATCTTTAGTGAACAGATAAGTCAAAAAGGCAGAAACTAGAGATACAATTCCTATTATTTTATTTTTTTTACACATATCTATTGAAACACGAGCCAGCATTATACCAACACCAGCCATCATACCGTTTGTTATTACTGGTCCTATAAAATCAACAATCGTTCCAAGGAATCCAAAGACACCAATGAGTGCCATAATGACACCGCCGAAGAATATCATAGATAATCTTTCTCTCATATTCTTACCCATAGTACCAGCTACAGTAATTGTTTCAGCTTGAAAGGATATCGGTGCAACAGAACCAACGATACTATTACCTATAGCACCAGTTAAAAATGCAAAAGCAGTTGGTATAGAAGCAAAACCGAACGTTAATGCTAGTAAACCTTGTGGCAAACCATTGAGTATAACGCTAAAAACAGCTAGTAAATCTTTAATAAAGTCCATTGTTTATCTCCTTCTAAAATGTCTAGTTATAGTAATGAATCAATTGTATATATTCGAACATTTTTTAAGAAATAGTATTTAATGTTCTGAAATTATTATAAGACATATTTTGATATTTTTCAACACATATTTTATCGAAGTATAACAAAAGATTTCGTGCTTTAATTGACAATTAAAAAAGCTCTGCAGAACAAAAGTATAGTATTCTATACCTTTATTTTGCAAAGCTGGATTAATAATATTTAATTGCCTTTTATCCAATCAAAACCATAATTGATCAATGTATCAATAAATTCTTTGTTATCTGAACAAGCCCAGTTTGCCATATAGTGTAGTCCGAAATATCTTTGTGCCATATTGATGTGACCTTGTTCTTTTATCTTATCAGTGATTTCTTTTGCTTTTGATTCATCATATACATCAGAAACGACTTTATATATAGTAGAGAGTTTTTTTTCTGTGATTGGAAAAGTCTTATGTTCATATTTATCATCATGAAATCTAATTATATCTTCTACTGGCAAGTCTTTATATTCTTCCTCATGAACCAATGCTTCAATGCCTAATTTATTTCTTGGAGCTGGATATGTAGTAGGATATCCAAGACTAACGAGTACTACAGGAAATACTCCATCAGGTATGTTACAGATGGATTTTAATTCCATGAAACAACTTTCAACAGTTCCGATATATACAGAACCTAAACCGACAGCATCAGCTGCTGTACAGATATTCTGAGCACATATGACTGTATCTTGTAATGCAATCCAGAAATGATGATAACTATTAGTTGCAGAAAAAGGCGCGTCACAAGCTTCTGCCCAACGTCCTAAACGACGCCAGTCGATACAAAAAAGTAAGTCAACAGGTGCTTTATAGACCAGTTTTTGCATTTCACATTCATCAACTAGACGTTTCTTTTTTTCATCGCTGGTTATTTTGATTATGCAATAGGGTTGTAAGTTACCTCCAGTTGCACCGTGTAATCCGGCGCTAATTATTTCGTTAAGTATTTCAGGTTCGATATTCTTGTCAAGAAATGAGCGACAACTAGCACGTTGATATAGAAGTTCCATAGTTTTGTTAGAGTGTTGTTTTGGCAAGGTTATACCTCCTTAGAAGTACCATTTAGAAGTACTTGTATTTATAGCAGAGCTATAATCTAATTTTAATACAACTTCTTATAAGGTTCAACCACACAATATAATAAGACTCTATTTAGAGGGGGGATTAACTAAATAGAGTCTTCTATATTAATTATAGTTCATGATGTTCTAATTCGAGTCAACAGGTTTTTCTATGGTATTGGTTTGTTTGGAAGCAGATTCAATAAAAAACGGAGGCCATGGTTCTCTAGGAGTACCATTTTTAATGAACCTGAAATTGCAACAATCACATCCACATCCTAATGTTTTGGTACGATTAAGTTCAACTCCAAGAGCTTTAAATATCACAAAATCTAGATTACATAAATAAGGCGTAAGTTCGTCAGCATCATGGTCGTGGAAAAATTTTACTATACCACATTCTGTATAATCTATAGCCAAATCATAGTTTGTTCCATCGCCTTCTTTAACTTCCCAAACCCAGTCATAAGGATATTTTTTTTGTTGTGAGCATAGAGCTCTTTCTTTCATTTTTCGTACTCTTGATTTTAAAAACATTCTTTTTCTCATTAATTTTCTTAGGCAGAAAGGTAATCTATTAAAATGTCTTGTTGATGTCAGGTAAATTAATTTGCCGATATCATATAGTTCAATATTGTATTCAGTCAGGACTTTGTATAATGCGAGAAAAATACTTCCTTTTACTAAACTAGATGTCAATTTGTTTTTATTCCCTCCGATATAGGGGAAACTAGGTATTAACTTCTCATATTCACTTTTGACCTTTAGTTTAATTATATCTGTTTCTTTTTTGCCAAACATATCATGTAATTCCGGAGTAATTGGATTCAAGAATTTTTTTGTCGATTTAGAGAGCTTTTTTTTCTGCATTATGTAATAATTATTATCCGACATAACACTACCCTTCTTTATATTTTATTATATAATAATAACTTACCAAATCTTAATGTAAATGTCAATGGATTTCAATTGAATTTGATAATCTTTATCAATAATAGGTTGTGCTACTTACTTCATATTAACTTTTTATTATTATGACCAATTTAGAATTCTTAAAAAGATAATATACTTAATTGTTTTGATTATGTATTTTGTATTTGTCACCAACAATCCAATAATCGCACATATTATCTCCGTTTGCTAATGTACATTTTCGATGAAGTACTCCATGTTGAAGTTTAAACATAACGGAATCAGTTGCACATAGAGCAGGCATAATTTCAGGTATACCTTCTTTTTTGCAGAACTCGCAAATTGGACAACGGGTAAAATAATAAAAGCTACCTATATTATGTCTTGATTCATCAAAGTTCACTATCCATGTGGTAGGATACTTTTCCAGTTTTCCATTAGACCAAGCTTCATATTTTTTCATTTCACGATACCATTTCTTTTCTCCTCGTTTGGAATTAATATTCACAATACGAAAAAACGGTTTTAACATATAAAGCACATCGACCATAATATCAGCCATGCTATTTGGCGAAATCTTCTTTTTGGTACCTAGCCATGCTCCAACAAAGGTATAAGCAAAATATGCATTCATTGCCATGGGGTTATTATCACCAATATCATCTGCTATTTGTAGTAATTTTTTGTATTCTACTTTACCATTGCAGATTGCTTTTTTTGCCATTTCACATCCGTATCGTTTTTTTATACTTTTTTTAATACATGGAGCTAAAAAATTCCAATAAAATCCTTTGTATTTCATCATTGTTCGTTTAATCCTCCTTTATTATGTTATTGAAGATACTTCTCCAACCTCCCACAAAGTAACGGATGACAGTTTCTATATATTTCTGGGCTTCTAGCTTATCGTATCTGTTTCTAAGTATCAATGTATAGGTGTTATATTCTGATTCTATGATAAGCATCAGCGATTCGCGCTCTATTGCAACATCTTTTCCCATAATATCACGAAAAAACTGAATTGTTGAATCCACTTTTAAAGAAACGAGTTTTTCCATAAAATTTTCCATTGAGCTCCCTTTTGCACAACAGAACAAAAGGTAGCAAGCATCATAATGCTGATATATCATATCTAAAATAGCATTTATTTCTGATGATGAAACTACAATCAAATCTTCAATTGAATGTCGTCTACCAGCATCATAAAAATCTTTCTTTAACGACATTATGTTTCTTTCAATGACTTGGGTTGCTTCTTGAGCTAGCGTGCAAAAAAGATCATCTTTATTTTTGTACCTAATATATATTGCTCCAGTGGTAACACCTGCTAGTTCTGCTATTTTGCGTAAAGATGCATTCTTAAAACCTTTGTTAATAAACTCTAATTTGGCAGCAGTTAATATTTTGTTGTCTATTGTATGATTTCGTAAAGCCAATTTATACACCTCACAATTACTATTTAAGAATTGATAACACTGTTATTGATTTTGCGTTTATAATAATACTCTTTGATAAATTTGTCAAGTAATAACTAAATAATCGCTGAATTTTTGAATATGAAATATACGTTTCATGTTGACAATTTTTGAATAAGAGAATATTATTAAGATAATGATTATCATTAACATTAAAATAATGATAAGTAAGGAACATTAAAAGATAAGTTTAATTGGAGGTGTAATAATGACAAGTGAGATGTTTATATCAAGTGTTGCTTTTGGGTTATTCATTGTTTGCCCTAGAATGGCAGGAATGATGCATGTTATTAATAAACACTCAAATGCTTCAATATTAAGGACAGTGTTAGTGGGAACTTTGATATCTATACCACTTTTATTATTGATGGTGGTAGCCTTTGGATATATAGGTGTATGGGGAGCTATCATTGTTTGTGTTTTAACTGATTTTGCTGCTGCTTTGATTATGAAAGAAATCAGTAAGCGAGCAGCTGTAGAAACATTTATTATTGCTTTATTTGTTATAGTAGGTGTAAAAGTAGCACCAATGATATCAGGTTTTATAGTAGGATTATAAATTATACATAGAAGGTGATTAACGTGGAAAGTAAGTTAGGCTTTACAAAAGAAAATATAATAGCGAGTTTGGGTTTCGCATTTTTCGTAGTATGCCCAAGAATGGCGGGAATGATGCATGTTATAAGCAATTATTCAGGTGTTTCTATGTTATTTACTGTTTTATTGGGAATTGTAATATCTGTGCCGTTATTGATGTTGATGGTATTCGTTTTTGATAAAGCAGGAGTATGGGGAGCTCTTGGATTTTGTATACTAACAGATTTTATATCTGCTTTGGTTATGAAAGGAGTAAGTGTTAGAGCTGGGATAGAAACTTTTACTATAGCAATATTTGTTGTTATCGGTGTGAAATTAACACCTTATATATCAAAATTATTTTTTAAGGAACCAAAAAAAGAAAAAGAAGAGATACTAGAAGAAGAACAAGGGTCTGTACAATGTGATGCTTTAGAAAATGATAGCGAATATAATGTTAATGAAGGCATTAAATGATTTAATATATAAATATCAAACAACTCTACCTTAGATAATTAAGTTAATATAGTTAGTTGTAGAAATTCCGTTTTTATATAGAAAAAGCGGAATTTTTTCTATATAAGAAGTACTTGATATCAATAGAATATAAACGAACGTTAGAAAAAATATACCTATACAAAATCTTATAAATCTAGTATAATTAGTAAAGAATTATGGGAATGAATGAATTCTGGTGGATTCAGGAGACTTCAAATCTTTTTTCGGGTGGTAAGACCGGCCGAGGTAGGTTCGATTCCTACTCACTCCCGCCAATAATAAAAAACATGTGATATGGATTTTTATTAAAATGATTGTATATAAATTCTGGAGGTGGACAATCAAATGGCAGATAAAGATAGAATAAGGTTAACACAAATGTCGTCAAAAGCTGGATGAGCAAGCAAATTAAGTCCACAGGACTTGGCGCAAGTTTTGTGCCATCTGAAAACTAAAAAAAATAAAATAGATCCCAATTTAATAGTAGGATTAGACACATCAGATGATGCTGGTGTTTATAAAATAAAAGATGACTATGCTCTAATACAAACAGTAGATTTTTTTACTCCTATTGTCGATGACCCATATACATTTGGGCAGATTGCGGCAACAAATGCTTTGAGTGATGTATATGCTATGGGAGGTAGACCTCTTACCGCTATGAATATGGCGTGTTTTGCAACATGTCTAGAACCTGATGTTCTAGCGGAGATATTAAGAGGCGGAGCAGATAAGATTGATGAGGCAGAAGCTGTATTGGTTGGTGGACACACCATAACAGATAAAGAAGTGAAATATGGCTTATCTGTAACTGGATACGTACATCCTGATGATGTGTTAACTAATGCAGGAGCAGAAGCAGGAGATGTTTTAGTACTTACTAAACCAATTGGAACAGGTATACTAACTACAGCTCTAAAAAAAGATTTAATAACAGAAAATGAATTGGAACAAGCTGTTATAAGCATGAGTACTCTAAACAAATCAGCAGCTATTGCAATGTCAAGAGTTGGTGTACATGCCTGTACAGATATAACTGGATTCGGTATATTAGGGCACACATATGAACTAGCAAGTGGTAGCAATGTAAATGTTAAGGTAAAAGCAGATCAAGTACCATTGTTTGATAAAACAATACAGTTGATAGAAGACAATGCTGTACCAGGTGGAGCTAGATCCAACCAATCGCATTTTGGAAAATGGATTAATATAGATGCCAGTATACCTGATAGTTTAGAAACAGCTTTATATGATCCACAAACATCTGGAGGGTTATTGATATCGGTTGCTGAAGATAAAGTTCAGAAACTTATTGATGAGCTGAATAAGGAAAAATGTTTGTGTGCAAGTATTATTGGTAAAGTTTACAAAAAAGATGAAACAGAAAAATATATCAATGTCTATTAAGAGGGATTATACCCTCTTTTTTTTAAAAATAAATCCAATATGTAATAAAAATTTTTATAAATAAACATCTATAATAATGGAACATAATAGATTTTTAACCGTGATGGATAATCATAGGAAGGAGTAACAAGTTGATAAATGATATGTTGAGGAAAATACCATCAACCAATGAAATACTCGAGGACGTTAAAATAAAAGAGTTAGTTAATGATAAAGGAAGAAATGCAGTAAAAGATATAATAGTTAATATCACTAATGAATTAAGGATTAGAATGATAGAAGAAAATGATAATAACCCAAATAAAATAAATGAGAAAGATATATATAATTTCGTTATTGATGAAGTTGAAAATCGTTCTATAAATAATGAAAGGAAAGAAATAAAAAAAGTCATTAACGCAACAGGAATAATACTTCATACCAATATGGGGAGATCGCCTTTACCCAAAAGAGCAGTGGATAAAATTAAAGATGTAACAAGTGGTTATTGTAATCTAGAATATGATTTATTCACAGGAGAAAGAGGTTCAAGATATGAGTATATAGAAAAACTAATAACAAGATTAACTGGTGCAGAAAGTGCTTTTGTAGTTAACAATAATGCAGCAGCAGTTTTTCTATGTATTAATACTTTAGCCAATAATAAAGAGGTTATAGTTTCTAGATCAGAACAAGTAGAAATTGGAGGAAGCTTTCGGATACCTGAAATAGTTCAGCGAAGTGGTGCAAGAATGGTAGAAATAGGGACTACTAACAAAACTTATATTTCTGATTACAATAATGCAATATCTGACGATACAAGAATTTTACTAAAAGTCCATAAGAGCAATTATAAAATCCAAGGTTTCACTTCTGAAGTAACAGGTGAAGAATTAGTATCATTAGCTAAGGATAATGATATTATCACTATGGAAGATCTAGGAAGTGGTGTCCTACTTGACTTACAAGATTATTATATGCCTTATGAACCTACAGTTATGGACCAAGTAAAAAAGGGTATTGATATAATAACTTTCAGCGGAGATAAATTATTAGGAGGACCCCAAGCAGGAATAATCGTCGGGAAAAAAGAGCTTATAGAAAAAATAAAAGTGAACCCTTTAACCAGAATGGTGAGGATAGATAAAATGTCTCTAATAGCGTTACAGGAAGTATTAAAAATATATATTGAAAATGAAGATGTCAAAAAGAATATCCCAATTATTGATATGTTGACTAAAACGACAGATGGATTAGCAGAAGAAGCTAACAATTTGAAGACATTAATAAAAAATGAAGTTAATGATAATATCAATATAGATATCATAGAAGGTGAAGATGTTCCAGGTGGTGGTTCTTTACCTGGTGTAGTTATTAAAGGAATATCATTAGCAATAACTATTGATAAAATAAGTCCCAACGAATTGCAGAATAGATTAAGAAATTATAGTATACCTATAATATGTAAAATTAAAAACGACAGATTGATGTTGAATATGAGAACCATAGACAGAAAAGATTATAAATCCATTGCAGATGCATTAAAATCTATTGTGGATAATGATTATATTTAGTATAATGAAACATATGTTTAATCTGTGCTGGCTCAATAACATAAAAACAATATTGGAAAGTAGTACTATATCTATGAATATGAGAGGAAAAACAAATGAAAATTATTTTTATTTTGGTGATGTTATTAGATTTATTAATACCTTTTTTAATTGCTATTCCCTACAAAGGATATAATCATCTTTCAATGGTTATGAGTGTTCTAGGATGCAAAAAAAGTCCTTTGCACAAGATATACAATATGTGGTTTTTATTGTCAGGTTGTATTATTGCTTTATTGGGATACTATATTTTTGATACATATAAAGAAAGTCATAGAGGTTTGGCTGTAACTATTTTTATACTAATAGTTATTTATGGTATTGGTGATGAAGTTATATCAGGTATATTTCCTATAAATGAAAAAAAAGAAGAAGTAACTTTATCTAGTACAATTCACGGTATAGGTTCTGTAATAGGTTTTATGTCATTACAATTCGCTCCACTCATTTTTGGAATCCTACAATTAAAAGTAGGACAAACATCTTTAGGTATCAGTAGTTTTGTATTCTTTATAATAAGTTTTGTGATATTCATATTTTTTGTTATGGGAGAAAAACCTAAATTTCAGGGTACTATATTTGCATTAAACGGTTTATGGCAAAGGGTATTGTGTACACTATTGTATATGCCATTTATAATATGGTTGATAAGTATTATGTAGAGTATTTAATATTCTAGACAAATAATAATCAGGTTAACTTTCCTACTATTAATTAATCAGGTAGCTACAAGTTTATAATGGTATTACATTGTTTTAATGTAATCAATAAATAATATTATACAGGTGAAATTATGGATCATTTAATTATTGGAACAGCAGGTCATGTAGACCACGGCAAAACAGAATTGGTAAAAGCTTTAACTGGCTATGATACAGATAGATTAAAGGAAGAAAAGCGACGAGGTATGACCATTGAACTGGGATTTGCTCCTTTTATGATAGATGGAAAAACATTTTCCATCGTAGATGTACCAGGACATGAAAAATTAGTCAAAACCATGGTAGCAGGTGCTACTGGAATGGATATGGCACTACTTATAATCGCAGCAGACGAAGGAATTATGCCACAGACTATTGAGCATGTTAATATATTAAATGTATTGGACATCTCCAATGTAATAATAGTAATAACAAAAATAGACTTAGTTGATGAATTAAAATTAAGAGACGTAATAGAAGATGTAAAAGAATATATTGCACAAACTCTAAGCATGAATACCCCAATATGCCCTGTATCTTCAAAGCTAAACTTAGGAATGGACAAACTGAAAAACATGATATCAGATCTTTCTGAGAAAATCATTATAGACAGGAATCAAGAACTATTCAGAATGCCTATAGATAGAGTTTTTACCATTAAAGGTCATGGAACTGTAGTAACGGGAACCATAACAGGTGGTAAAATAAATAAAGATAGTCTAGTGGAAATACTACCAGATAAAACAATATCTAAAGTAAGGACAATCCAAGTTCATGGCTCCGACAGAGAAAAAGCATATGCTGGGCAAAGATGTGCAATAAACTTGAGTAGAGTAGATAAATCATCAATAAATCGTGGTGATGTTATTGGAAAGCCAAATGAACTTTTACCTACTTTAACTATAGATACAGCAATATATAATCTATCAGAAAATGATGAAATAAAACATAACCAAAAAGTTAGAATTAACATCGGAACAACAGAAGTAATTGGAAAACTAAAAATGTTACAACGAAATATACTTAGCAAAAATGAAAAATCCTATGCAAGAATAAGATTGGAAAAACCTATAATAGCTGTTTTTGAAGATAAATTCATAATACGTTCATTATCCCCTGTCATTACTCTAGGAGGAGGCAAAGTATTATCTCACAAACCAACAAGACTACCAAAAGATAAAAATGAAGCATTAGAATATTTTACTCTACTAGATGAAGGAAATACAGAAAAGATTATTCTATACTTGTTAGAAAACAATTTTAAGATATTCACTATAGACAATATATTCAAAGAACTGTATATTCAAAGACAAGCAATTTTTCAATCCTTGACACAATTGCTAAAACAACAATTAGTAATCAAGCTAAGCAATAAATACTATATAAGTCAAAAAACATATTTATCACTTAAGAATAGAATAATCTCAGCTATTAAGGATTATTACAAAAATAATATTTATAGTATTGCTATAAACAAAGAAACCTTAAGAACAAAAGAGTTTCCTAAATGGGCTTCAATAGAATTTGATACCCTTGTTAAACTATACGCAAAAAACAATATTATAAATATAATAGATGACCAAATATCAATAAATGATCAATCAAGAATAACTAACATCTCCAATAATCCCCAAATAAATGAATTAGAAAAACTAATACTGAAAAGCAACCTACAAGGTCTGAACATAACCAAATACCAAGATACACAATTGCTTCGAGCATTAAATAATCAACTACCTAACCTAATCAGCTTCTTACTTAGAACAGGTAAAATAGTGCAACTTAATACAACTACCTATATACATAAAACACACTATGACAAATTAATTAACCTAATAAATAACCTCTTCCTACAATACGATAAGATAACAGTCCAACAAGTGAGAGATCTGCTACAAATAGGACGAAAACAAACAATAATCCTCCTAGAATATCTAGACCAAAAAGGCTTAACAAAAAGAATAAACAACCACCGAATTCTAATAACTTAATAAAATTACTATATACTAAACTAATATAAAATAAATTAATCATCCCAAAAAACATAAAAAAGTGGTATAGTATTTGTTTACGCAGACCGATCCTTCAGGAGTAAGGCAAGTAAAACGAATACTATACCACTTGTCCTATCCTAATCATTTCACACTCATATTACTAATTATGTCTTATCCCTTCATTTCAATATAATTAAGACAATCTCACCAATCCAATAAAAATGAAAAGTATCTCTTTGAATTCAATTCAATAAATTAAGCAATTACAAAAAAATCTTAACAATCTATAAAAAACTTCCTAACTAGATGCTTTTTTCTCTTCTACGATTTATCATATACTTAACAATACAAATATTTAAAAAATAGACTCGCATAATTTAAATAAAGGAGGTAATGAATGAAAGGATTAACAATATCACAATTAAATGTTGGTGACAAAGCATCATTCGAAAAAACAATTTCCGAATCAGATGTATATCTTTATGCAGGAATAACAGGTGACCAGAACCCGGCACATATTAATCAAGTGGAAGCAGAAAAATCCATGTTCAAAGGACGAATAGCACATGGCATGCTTACAGCAGGCTACATCTCTGCAGTGCTTGGTATGCAATTACCAGGTCCAGGAACAATCTATCTAGGCCAAGAACTGAAATTCACAGCACCTGTAAGATTTGGAGACACTGTAAAAGCAGAGGTTGAAGTAATAGAAAAAAAACAAGAGAAAAATATAATAAAGTTAAATACTATATGCACCAATCAAGAAGGAACAATCGTATTAAAAGGTATAGCAACGGTTATGCCACCAAAGTAATGTGTATTATAATTTATAAAATATAGCTAATAAAGGAGGAATCATAATATGGATTTTTCTATTTCTGATGAATACAAGATGTTACAAAAAATGTACAGAGAATTTACAGAAAATGAAGTGAAACCTATAGCAGCTGAAGTTGATGAAGAAGAAAGATTTCCTGTAGAAACAGTAGAAAAACTAGCGAAATGCGGTATGCTTGGTATACCATTTCCAAAAGAATATGGTGGAAGTGGTGGGGATAATCTAGCTTATGCAATGGCTGTTGAAGAATTATCAAAAGCTTGTGCCACAACAGGGGTAATAGTCTCAGCTCATACTTCTTTATGTGCTTGGCCTATATATGAATTTGGTACAAAAGAACAAAAAGAAAAATATCTCAGACCATTAGTAGAAGGTAAAATGTTAGGTGCTTTTGGACTAACAGAACCAAATGCAGGAACAGATGCATCGGCACAGCAAACTACAGCCAAATTAGAAGGCGATTATTATATATTGAATGGTTCAAAAATATTTATAACCAATTCAGGGTATGCAGATATTTACATTATTATGGCAATGACCGATAAAAGCCTTGGAACAAGAGGAATATCAGCATTTATTGTA
Source organism: Vallitalea longa (assembly GCF_027923465.1). Classification (NCBI taxonomy): domain Bacteria; kingdom Bacillati; phylum Bacillota; class Clostridia; order Lachnospirales; family Vallitaleaceae; genus Vallitalea; species Vallitalea longa. Next base: position 46,781 of record NZ_BRLB01000015.1, on the reverse strand, counting down.
GAAAAAGATTATGCTGGATTTAATGTAGGTAAAAAAGAATCAAAAATGGGTATAAAAGGTTCAGCAACCAGTGAATTGATTTTTAGAGATTGCAAAATACCAAAACAAAATCTATTAGGAAGATTGAACAAAGGATTTGGTATTGCAATGAAAACCCTTGACGGAGGAAGAATCGGCATCGCAGCCCAAGCTCTTGGTATAGCACAAGGTGCACTGGATGAAACAATAAAATATGTAAAAGAAAGAAAACAATTCAATAGGACAATATCCAAATTTCAAAATACCCAATTTACTTTAGCTGATTTACAAACAAAAGTAGATGCATCCAAGTTGTTGGTATATAGAGCTGCAAGAGCAAAAGATAATAATGAATCTTACAGCTATTATGCGGCAATGGCAAAATTATTTGCGGCAGAAACTGCAATGGAGGTTACTACTAAAGCAGTACAATTACACGGTGGTTATGGTTATACGAGAGAATATCCAGTTGAGAGAATGATGAGAGATGCTAAGATTACAGAAATATATGAGGGAACTTCCGAAGTTCAGAAAATGGTAATAGCAGGTAACTTGCTAAGATAAGGAGGTCAGGCGATGAATATAGTAGTTTGTATGAAACAAGTTCCTGATACAACAGAAGTAAAGATTGATCCAAAGACAGGAACTCTAATTAGAGATGGTATACCAAGTATCATTAATCCTGATGACAAAAGAGGATTGGAAGCAGCATTGACATTGAAAGATAAATATGGAGGATTAGTTACTGTTATAACAATGGGACCTATGCAAGCAAAAGAAGCATTAACAGAAGCCATGGCTATGGGAGCAGATGAAGGAATACTATTGAGTGATAGAGCTTTTGCTGGTGCAGATACATGGGCAACATCCACAACACTTTCAAAAGCACTAGAAAAAATAGATTTTGATTTGATAATTACAGGACGACAGGCTATAGATGGAGATACAGCTCAAGTTGGACCACAGATAGCCGAACATTTAAAAATACCTCATGTAAGTTATGTTGAAAACCTAACAAAAAAAGATGATAAATTAATATTGAAAAGAGCTTTTGAAGATGGATATCATATTATTGAAGTAAGCATGCCCTGTTTGATTACTACTCTTAGTGAAATGAATAAACCAAGATATATGTCAGTAAGAGGAATTATAGATGCTTATAGAGAAAAAGAGATAAAAGTATGGACTATTGATGATTTAGCTATAGATAATCCTGAGACAATAGGTCTAAAAGGTTCCCCTACTAAGGTTAAGAAATCATTTACAAAAGGTGCAAAAACTGCTGGAAAAGTATTTGACGTAGATAGTGACGAAGCAGTTGATATCATTATAGAAAAATTACAAGAGAAGTATATTATATAAGCATATGGGAAGGAGGCATAACTTTGAATAGTAAAGAATATAAAGGAGTATTTGTTTTTATAGAACAAAGAGAATGCAAAATCAGCAAAGTATCTTTAGAACTTCTTGGTAAAGGTAGAGAATTAGCAGATAATCTTAACGAGGAACTGATAGCGGTATTGATTGGATATAACATGATAGATTCAACAAAAGAATTAATCTATTATGGAGCAGATAAAGTTTTTTATGCAGAGAATAGAATTTTTGAAGTATATATGACTGAACCTTATGCGAAAGCAATGACTTCAATAATATATGATAAAAAACCAGAGATTGTATTATTTGGAGCAACTGCTATTGGAAGAGATTTAGCTCCAAGAATCTCAGCTAGAATACATACTGGACTTACAGCAGATTGTACATCATTAGAGATTGATGAAGAAAGCAATAATCTTCTTATGACAAGACCTGCATTCGGAGGTAATATATTGGCAACAATAGTATGCCCTGATTACAGACCACAGATGTCAACAGTAAGACCTGGTGTAATGCAGAAATTAGAAAAAGATACTAGACGAGTAGGTAAAGTTGAAAAGATAGATATACCAATTAGTGAATCCGATATGAGTTACAAAGTTCTTGAAGTGGTAAAAGAAGAAAAAGAAAAAATAAATATTGAAGAAGCTAATGTTCTTGTATCTGGTGGAAGAGGAATAGGAAAACCAGAAAACTTTGATATACTAAAAGAACTTGCAAAAGAATTAAAAGGACAGGTGTCTGCGTCAAGAGCTGTTGTTGATGCAGGGTGGATAGATAAAAATCATCAAGTAGGTCAAACTGGTAAAACTGTTAGACCTGGACTTTACTTCGCGTGTGGTATTTCAGGTGCTATCCAGCATTTAGCAGGTATGGAGGAGTCGGATTTCATTATTGCGATTAATAAAGATTCTGAAGCACCAATATTTGAGGTAGCTGATGTAGGTATTGTCGGGGATGTCCATGCTATAGTTCCAAAACTCATAAGTAGGCTCCAAGATGTTAAATACAATGCGTTACAACAATAAATTATTGAATTGTTTTAATTAAGTGATATATATGAATGAATAACTAAAATTAATACAAACATAAAATATCATTTATATTATGAGGTAATAATGTTATAAATATTGAATAAAAAATGAACTATATGATATAATTCAATTATACTTATTAGTAATTCCAAAAGAGTCTTATTTCATTAACTGGAAATAAGACTCATTAATTTTTCTTAATATTAATCTTAATCCAAGGGAATGGAATATAACAAAAAATATTACAAATCGATTATTTATCAATTGATAATTGTGGTATAATATTATGACTAAAATTATTAGGAGGATAAATATGGAAAAAGTTATAGTAATAAACAATGATACGTTTGGCCATGGAGATAGAGAGCTAGGAGAAAAATTAATGGGTGCTTTTCTGAAGAAAATCTGGGCAAGAAACGAAAAACCAGAAGCTATAATATTATATAATTCTGGAGTTAAACTTGCAGCGAAAGGTTCAAAAGTTATTGATGTACTTACTGGATTAAGTGAATGCGGAGTAGAACTATTAGCATGTGGAACCTGTATCAATTATTATGAACTAAAAGATAAGATGCTTGTTGGAAGAATAAGTAATATGGAAGAGATTTCATCAATGATGATGGAGGCGAAAAGTGTTATAACAATTTAACCTTGATTGGAGGAAGGTATTATGGGTAAGTTAGCTGTGATAGCTATTGGGGGTAATTCTTTAATCAAAGATAAGAAACATCAAACAGTAGATGATCAATATTTAGCAGTTTGTGAAACTGTAAAACACATTGTTGATGTAATTGAAGAAGGTTATGAGGTAATAGTTACACATGGTAATGGACCACAAGTGGGATTTATGCTTAGACGTTCTGAAATAGCGCATGAAGCTGATGACATGCATCTAGTTCCATTGGTCAATTGCGATGCAGATACACAAGGAGCAATAGGTTATCAGATACAGCAAGCATTACAAAATGAATTCAACAAAAGAGGAATTAAGAAAAAGGCTACAACTGTAGTTAGTCAAGTGGAAGTGGATAAGAATGATAGTGCATTTTCCAACCCATCCAAACCAATAGGATCTTTTTATAATGATGACGATATGGATAAAATCAAAAAAGAACATCCAGATTGGATTATGATTAATGATTCGGGAAGAGGTTACAGAAGAGTTGTACCATCACCTATGCCAATAAAAATTATTGAACAAGATTCAATTGAATTGCTAATCAATAAAGGAATTACAGTTATTGCTGTAGGAGGTGGCGGAATACCTGTTATAAGAGATGAAGAGGATAACCTTAATGGTATAAATGCTGTTATAGATAAAGATAATGCTTCTTGTCTATTAGCAAGTGAATTGAATGCTGATTTATTTATAATTTCAACAGCTGTACCTAATGTTTGTATTAATTTTGGAAAAGAAAATCAGGAAAAACTTCATGACATTAGTTTGGATAGAATAAAAGAATTAAGAGATGAAGGACATTTTGCACCAGGTAGTATGCTACCTAAAATTAACGCTTGTGTAAACTTCTTGGAAAATGGAGGAACAAAAGCAATAATAACCTGTCCAAATGAATTAAAAGAAGCGGTTATAGGTAACAAAGGAACTATAATATGCAATAGGTAATAATAGAAATTTATTGAAGTATTCTCTATTATAGATTAAAATATAAATGGAAAAATAAATATATAATGAAAGGTGAATAAATAATGGAGAATAAAAACCCTATAGTTACAATGGAGATTGAAAACGGTAATAAGATTGAAATAGAATTATATCCTGAAATAGCTCCAAATACTGTAAATAACTTTATTTCTTTAGTTAAAAAAGGATTTTATGATGGACTTACTTTCCATAGAGTGATTCCTGGATTCATGATTCAAGGAGGATGTCCAGATGGAACTGGTATGGGTGGACCTGGATATTCAATAAAAGGTGAATTTAATATTAATAAATTTACTAATGATTTAAAGCATTCAAAAGGGGTAATATCTATGGCTCGTGCAGCTAACCCTAATTCAGCAGGATCACAATTTTTCTTAATGGTAGCTGATGCTCCACATCTTGACGGACAGTATGCAGCTTTTGGTAAAGTTATTAGTGGTATTGAAGAAGCTGATAGAATTGTAAAAGTGGAAAGAGATTATTCTGATAAACCATATGAACCACAAATAATGAAAAAAGTTACTGTGGATACATTTGGAATGGATTATAGCGAACCTGAAACAATATAGTTAATTATAATAAGCACCTTACTTATTTAGTAGGTGCTTATTATAGTTATTGATTCTTATCATATTAATAAATGAACAGAGAATTTTAATGATATTTAAGCTAAATTTAATTATTATTAATGATATGGTAATAATTTCTAAACATTTTCATGATATACTCATTAACAGTAAATTATATTTGACACAATTATAGGTAAGGAGAAACATTAGTAATGAAAAGAAAATTAATTATAATTATAGCAATATTCGTAGCATTGGTCGTAGGATGTGGTACATCTAATAAAATAGATATATCAAAATATAATTTGAATGAATCAGATAACGTTAAATCTAGTGAAAATGTGAAAGAAGATAACATTAATATTGAAGAAGAGGAAAAGATAAGTATAGATAAAATCTTTCCTGAAGAAATAGGATTTGGATGGATATACAGTGGAACATTGGATTATGGAAGAACAGAAAAAATAACTAAGTGTTACATTGAGGATAATGTGAAACATATTATTGTAGAAGGTGAAGAAGACGACTTGAGTGATGGAGAGAGCGGGAAAGATTTCACTTTCACAAAAGATTATCAGATTACAGCTGATGGAATCATATTAAATCATACAGGTTCTCCAGAATATCTTGATGGCAAGAAATATTATTTGCTCAAGACCCCATTGGAAATAGGTAATTCGTGGGAACATGAATGGTACTATGGTTCAAAAGCCAAAACAGAAATAATTGAAGTAACAGATAACAATATTATTACGGAAACAAAAATAATAGAAGATATAGATAACGAAGATTATTATTTTACCAAAACAAAAATAACATATGAAAAAGGTAAAGGAGTAATAGCTGTAGATAAAGTCGGAAAAGAAGAATTCACGATAACTGAAAATCTATATGTTTCAGGATTGGACTATTTGAAAGAGCATACAAATAATATAAATGGTGTTCCTAATTAGGTAATATCCTATACAATAATTATTTCGGATTATAAGCATGTCAATAAAAGTTGGCATGCTATTTTTTGTATACAAAAAATTATAGCTAGAATTGTTATTTTTGGTACATTACATATGAGGTAATTGATGAGAAAAGTATTGACATACTAATTAATTTATAATAACATATACTTAGTAATACTAAATACTTAGTTTTAGAGGGATGAATGAACTTGGAACGAATTAAAAAACAACTAAAAAAAGGGACATTGGAGATTATAATTTTAAGATTAATCAGTAAAAAGGAAATGTACGGTTATGAAATCATACAGCAATTAGATAAAGCCAGTAATGGATTCTATAACCTGAAAGAAGGTTCCCTATATCCAGTATTATATAGGCTTGAAGATAGTAATTATATAGAGAGCTATATGGTAATTGAAGATGGAAAAAGAAAAATTACTAGAAAATACTATAAAATAACGGATAAAGGAATTAGCCAAATTCATGACTATCTAAAAGAATGGCAAAATTTTGTTTTTATAACTAATAAGATTCTTGACATAGAGGGTGATTATAATGAATAAAGAGAATAAAAAATACGTCAATAAAGTTTTAAGAAGAATAGATTGTAGTACTAAATATAAAAAACGTATTAGAAACGATTTGCATATGATGTTGGAAGATAAGGCAATGGAATTAGGAGAAACCGACCCATATAAGTTATTAGGTGATGCAGAACAAGTCGCTGAAGAATTTGCAGAGAACATGGGTGTAAGTCTTTTTACCAAATACCAATACGTATCTGAAAAGAAGTTTATGGGAATGCCTTTAATACAGATAAACAATAATAATAGAAGATATTATGAATATAAATCACAAAGAACTATTATGGGGATACCTCTAATTCATGTTAATCATAAGCCGTTTGGTGTCGCAAAAGGAATTATAGCAATTGGGAATATATCAATAGGTGTCATTAGTTTTGGTTGCGTTTCAATAGGTGTCATTTCATTTGGGGCAATAAGTTTTGCGGTTTTGTTAAGTCTAGGAGCATTAGCACTAGCAGGAGTATTCGCTATAGGGGGAGTAGCAGTAGCAGGACTATTCGCTTTGGGAGGAGCAGCTTACTCTGGCTATGTATCTATAGGAGGAGCGGCAATGGCTAAAGAATTTGCTTGTGGAGGGTATGCAAGAGCCAAAGTAGCTATAGGAGATAAAATAAATGCCAAAGTAGGGTATTACTATGAAAGTGGACATGGAGAATATGCTAGAAAAGTAGTAGAAGGTACTCAATTGAGCAAAGACTACATATTTAACAAAGTACCAGAATTAAGTGATTTTGTTAGAGGTTTAATTGAAAAGTGCATATATCTAATAAATAATGATTATATGCATTTTAATTAATATAGGAGGATTGTTTCAATGAAAATAGGGGAGATAAAGTACATTATTCTATTGGTTGTTGTAGTGATTTTTTTGTTAATTGGATGCGAAAACACTATCAATCAGGATATAGAATCTAGCTTGGATACAATATCACAAGATGAAATAAGCGATGATGTTGATTTGTGGATAGAAGATATTAGATATCTTCAAGAAAATCTAGAATCAAAACATAAGAATATGTATCATACTATATCAAAAGAAGAATTCAGCAAGGAAGTAGAATCATTAATTAATGATCTACCTAAGTTAACTGATACTGGGACAATAATGAGAATAAAGAGTTTGGTTGCTAAAATTGGTGATGGACATACTGCTGTATGTGAAAATATAAATTTTAGATTTTTTCCACTTAAGTTTATAGTTTTTGATGATGGTATTTATGTAATTAATACCATTGAAGAATATAAAGATATATTGGGAACTAAATTAATTAAAATAGGTAATGAACCGATTGATGATATTATCAATAAGATGGGGGAAATGGTGTCAAGTGATAATAAGATCCAATTATTGAATAATACTCTAAATCACATAATTATCGCTGACTATTTAAAAGAATATGGTTATATAGGTGATATAAATAAAGGAAAGTTTGTATTCCAAGACATAGATGATAAAGAAATTTCAATAGAGATGAATAGCATTTATAATGCTAATGCTGAAAAATGGCTAGCAGTAGTCAATAAGTATTCAAAAGTTGCAAATCTCAGTTATGTTAAGAATACTAAGGAACCGTATTGGTATGAATATCTAGGGGATGAAAAATTAATATATTTTCAATATAATAGTTGTATGAATAATAATCAAAAACCTATTAAGACGTTGGTTCAAGAGTTATCTGAATTTATTGAAGAGAATGATGTAGAGAAGTTTGTTTTTGATATGAGGAATAATGGTGGAGGAGATTCTAGAATTATTAAACCACTAATTAATTATTTAGCTAAAAATAATGAACTTAATAAAAAGGATAATTTATTTGTAGTAATCGGAGCTAGTACTTTTTCTTCTGCAATACTCAATACTGAAGAAATGCAATCGGAAACTAATGCAACAATAATAGGTACTCCCACAGGTGGTAGACCTAATCATTATGGTGAAGTCAAAACGTTTACATTACCCAATAATGGAATAACCATAAAATACTCCACAAAATATTTTAACGCTAGCAAAAATGATGACGACTCCATTTATCCAGATATCACTGTAGAAAATACATTTAGAGATTTTATTGATGGTATTGATACAGTCATGGAAGAGATATTATCCAAATAATTTCAGTATAGTAATAATAGATAAAGTCTGTATTTCATAATATAGACTTTTTTGTCTTATGGGAACCCCTCTGCTTTTTAAGCATATGAAATTAATATTAATCCAGTATCTAGTAGCATAAGAGCTAGCATACTGTAGGGCATTATAATATATGGAAAAATAAGTATAAAAAACATAAAATAGGGAATAATTATCCTTAATATTATTACCAAGTATGCATTAATAGTAAATGATTTTCTATTATGAATATTGATTGGTAAACAAACAATAGTCGAGGAGGATATTTATGACCAATAGAAAAAAGATAATGAATCTTTTCATATGCTTCATATTAATGATTATATTATCTGGCTGTAGTAGTAATAGTGAACCAACTGCAAAAGGTGAGGAAAATGAAATTCAAGAATCTAGCATTGAAATTGATGATGGTGAAAAAAATGACAATCAAGATGCTAATAATGAAATAGAACCAGATGAAAATGATATAGAAGATGAAATAGTTACAGTAACTTTAGTTGAAAAAGATTTTATTCCATCCAACCCAGATGATTTGGCTTATATAGATAAAATTAATGAGGCTCTAATAGAAAATGGAATAAAAGCAAAATTAGAATTAGTTGACCTTCCTAAAGGTGATTATCTGGAACAATTGAATTTAATGATTGATGGGGGTACTATACCTGATATCATATGGCTCAGAGATGGAGCTGATATACAATTGGCTGAACAAGGATTGTTACTTGATCTAACTGAATATATCAGAGATTCAAATGTATTTCAAGACGCTTTGGAACCTTATAACAAATGTCGTATCTCTTCATATCCTTATTTATTAAGAATAAGGTATAACACGCCTAAGTTGGCAGTAGTACGTAAAGATTGGCTAGATGAATTGAATTTACCTATACCAGAAACGGTTGAAGATTATTACAATGTATTGAAAGCTTTTGCTGAAAGTGATTTTGACCACAATGGTAAACAAGATACTTATGGTATAACAGTTACTGGAGATACATCAAGACTTGATGACATATTCAATGCTGCTTTCTCTATGTCTACTACTTGGATAAAAGATGAAAATGGAGAATATATCTATTCAAAAGTGAGTTCCTATGAGAAAGAGAAATTGGCCTTTTATCATAAGTTGTTGAAAGAAAATATACTTGACCCTGAATATGTTTCAACTAAATGGGATACCATGGAAGATAAATTATATACAGGTAAAGTTGGTATGGTTATAGGCTCAGCTGGAAAAGTTATTGAGATATATAATACCAAACTTAGGAATGCTGGAGTCGAAACAGACCTTATTCCACTTAATCCTCCAAAAGGAGAAGAAGGTATGGGCTTCGCGCCGATAGATGTTTCAAGGGAAGAGATGGGCTTTGCGATTTCCGCTGATTCTCCAAATAAAGATATAGCATTTCAGGTGCTAGAATTTATGGCTTCTGATGAAGGACAATTTTTGGATAGGCTAGGATTTGAAGGTAGAGATTATGAAGTAGATATCAATGGTGATATATCTAGAACTGAAAAAGCCGAAGATTGGTATGCGAGATTTTTTGATGTTCCTTCATGGGAATCTCCAGTTCCATTATTAAGTGAATTAGGGCAGGAATCCTTGGATATAACCTCCAGTTATTATGTGGAAGATATTATTTTTTATATTCCAAATGAATTAGAAACAAATTGGGCGAACATGAATAATCTCTATAGAGAATATTCCTATAAAATTATTAACGGTGAATATGATATAGATAAATTTGATGAATTTGTTGAGAAATGGTATGAAGTTGGTGGAGATGAAATAACAACACTAGCAAGGGAAGAGTTGGATTAGATAAATGATATAAGGGACTGGTTTATAATATTTATTGGAATATCATGGCTAAGATTAGTATGATGAACCAATATATTGATTATTAATCAAGTCCCTTAATATTAACAAATAGTATTTCATAATAAAAAACAGATTGCTATAAAAAATAAATCAGTAATAGTTAACTTATTAATTAACTGGTATTACATTACCGTTTTTGTCATAATAAGTTGTTACCATGACATCTGTAGGAAGTAATACTGTACCTTCTATAGTTTCTCTCTTCCATTCGTTTACAGTTTTTCTGTACTTTCCATTTTTTATTGTACCTGTTTTTATCAGTATATCTACCATGTCTTCTTCAATACAATATACTGATCCATCTGCTAGCTCATATCTAACGCCAACGAAACCATTGTGTCGATGTTTTGGCATTACACCTCCATGTTCTTGATAGTACTGGCAGATACTACATTCATTTATATATTGACTGCTTACAATTTTTACATATTTTTCAACTGGAACTAATTTTTTTACATCGATAAGTGAACGATAAGTTTGATATTGGAAGCCAATTCCCATCTCAGCTTTAGTGCATTCAGCAGGAGCAGTGGCTAAAGGGAAACCATAGGTATAGCCTTCGCTATAAGATTTTGTTACAGTGTGGCCTACTGTTTCGGTAACTGTTTGTGAATGATTAGATGTTACACTGCTAGAAAATATATCCGCTTTACAACCTAAGGATATAGAAACACCCCATGTATCAGAAGTTGATGTACTAACTGAATCAGATATAGAAACTGATTTATCTAATCTTCCAGTAAATCCATCTGTTCTATATATTGTGCCGAATGATTTATAATGTTTAACTGGATCACTATCAGAAGGACCTTTTACTAATTTGGTTTCTCTAACTCTTACATAATAAATTCCATTTCCATCATTGTATTCTTGATAGCCTATATCAGAATTTTCTGGGTAGGGGCCGATTAGGTATAGAGGTGGGGACTGATATGAATGTGATAGTTCTACGATACTCGAGTCGGTTACATCTAAAGTAGTTGCATTCACTGATGAGACAGGAAGTAAAACTAATAATAATATCATAAAAATATTAATAAATTTCTTCATAAAAACACTCCTTATTTTATTTGATTGAATTTGATAGTTCATTACTAAAGATGATTATTATAATATCTTCTCATAACGTTTTGAAAGTATGTAAAACCAGTAGGGGTTTAGTATTACGATATGTCTATAATTATTCATAAACTTTGTGTCTGCTCATTTCAATGGCGGATGAATATGAATAGTATATTGTGAAGTAAATGAGTGTTTGTCTACTAATTGATTTGGTTTTAATTATAACAATCTGTAAAGATATTATACACCTTAATAATTGAAAAAAATATCAAAATATGTCTAATTGCTAATATTGTTTGAAATTAATAAATATTTTTGATATTGTATCAATTAATATGGAAGTACTTATATTTTTTTAGTGAATCATATTATATATAGGTGGAAAAATGTAGGAAAAATAGCCATAAAACATTGAAAATCAAAGAAAAGTGTATTTTTATTCAAGTATTTAGTACTTATTCCAAGCAAAGAAGTTTATTACGAATTTTATATAGTATAATATAAACAAAAAGAATTGTAAATTAATTGGATGTTTGTGTAGCATTATTCTGGAATCCGTGTATAATAATAAGAGTAAGAAAACCCCATAAAAACCTATAAACCCCCAAAAATTTATTTTTTTAAATACCTTCTCCTTAAAGGAGGCAGCGATCGGTAGCTGTCTCCTTTTTATTTTTCTCATAGAATAAGTCATAGTATTTTTTTATGCTTTTAATAATACCATATTATATGATATAATTTTTCTATAAGATTAAAAAACATGTCATAATACATAAACATAATTATTTTCTATCTTGAAATAGTTTTATCTTTTATAGCTTATCTATTAGGTTAAGGGAGGATTTTATGGAAAAATCAAGGCAAGTATTACATGATATTGTTACTAATATTGAGAAAGTAATTGTAGGAAAAACAGATATAATTAAATTAATGGTCATATCATTAGCATGTGATTCACATGTGTTGATTGAAGATGTACCTGGAGTGGGTAAAACGACTTTAGTATCTGCTTTAGCTAAATCAATAAACGGTTCTTTCAACAGAATTCAATTCACACCAGATGTTATGCCGTCAGATATTACAGGTTTCTCTATGTATAATCAGAAAGATAACGAATTTGAATTTCATAAAGGTATAGTTATGGGAAATATATTACTAGCTGATGAAATTAACAGAACACCACCTAAGACACAATCAAGCTTGTTGGAAGCTATGGAAGAAAAACAGGTTACTGTTGATGGGAAGACGCATGATCTACCAAGACCTTTTATGGTACTTGCAACTCAAAATCCAATAGAATATCTAGGTACTTATCCGTTGCCAGAAGCTCAGATAGATAGATTTATAATGAAAATATCTATTGGCTATCCGAAAGAAAGTGAAGAACAGAAAATATTAGAATTATATGAGCACGAAAATCCTTTTGAACAATTAAAACCAATTGCTTCTTGTGATGATATCATCTATTTGCAGAATAAGGTTAAAGATATATATTGCTGTGATAGAATCATGAATTATATTATTAAACTTGTAAATATGACAAGACAGTCGCAGGATTTATTATTAGGGGCAAGTCCAAGAGGTTCTTTATATTTACTCATTTCCGCTAAAGCTTTGGCCTTGTATGAAGGAAGAGAATTTGTTATTCCTGATGATGTAAAAGAAGTTTTCCTTCCTGTTATATCTCATAGACTGATCCTTAGAAATGAAGCTAAGTTCAATAAAATAACTTCGGACAAAATTTTATTGGATATCATGAAACAAGTAGATGTACCTACTGGTGATTATCATGAAAAAAAATAAATTCTATTTTCTTTTGATATTAATTATCGGTATATTGACTTATTATATAGAAGGATACATGCTTACGACTATTTTTTATGTTTTATTATTGATACCAGTTTTGTCCTATGCATCAATATTATTAACTTATCATGGATTTCAAGTGAGTCATGAAGTAAGTAAAAATAATATTGTGAAAGGTGATGAAGTTGATTATACTATAACTTTATATAATACTAACTCCTTAGTTTATTGTCCTATTAAATTAAAACTTGAATCAGACAAAATACTCTTTAAACATCAATTTGAATCTCCGACAATCATTTTATATCCAAAAACTGAAAAAAAAATAGTAATACCTTTACAGTGTAATTATAGAGGTTATTATAGATTAGGTGTCGAATCAGTAATAATTAATGACTATTTTGGGCTCTTTTCTAAGCATTTTAAGAGTCTTGACACCATTAAAATGATAGTCTATCCGAAAATCAAAGACTTAATGTATTTACCTATCAGCAATATTAATATGGATAAAGTTGATAATCTTAATGAAAAATCTATGCAAGAGCAAAACAATATTTCATATATAAGAGAATATGAAAAGGGAGATACATTAAATAAAATTCATTGGAAGTTATCATCCAAATATAATGAACTTATGGTTAATCAGTATACAGGTGAAATAAGTAGTAATGTAAATATAATACTAGATACTAATAGACATCATTACAATAATGAATTAAATATTGTTATGGAAGACAAGATGATTGAGATAACTGTTATGATAATAAATTATCTTCTTATACGTAATAAATCTATATCTTTTATATTTAACGATGTTAAAAATGTATGCATTGAAGGTAATGATTATAATGATTTTCAAAGGCTTTACGAAGAATGTGCTATTCTTGAATTTGTTCGTATCTTTGATTTCGGCAGATCTTTAGTAGATTATTGCTATAAGGAAAATACAGAAAATTTTATTAATAGTAATCAATATATAGTTATATCGAATATAAATGATGAATTCATTGATAGTCTACAGATGCTACATATACAAAAGACTAAAGTTACTATCATATATGTTTATGTTGATAATGAAAAGAACATTAAACAGTTAGAAAAACTTAAATACGGGGACTATAATTTAATATGCATTCCTTATGATATGGATTTGGATACTTTAGTTGGTACTTCATTTTAAGTGAGGGAAAAATTATGAGAAAATATATAAAGAATATATTAGATATCAGTTTGTTTGAGCTTACTAAGATATTGATAGCTTATAGTATAATTATAACGATATCAGGTTTGTTGTGGTATGAAATCGGATATGTTGAGTTATTTGCTATAATAGTTTGTACATATGTAATCTTGAGCATAATAACATATAATGGCAAGTTCTTTTTGATAAGCATTTGTAGTATAACATTCATGTTGATTATTACATACAGTATATTAGCTGTAAGTAAAAATTTGATAAAAGTTATTTGTAAGATTAATGATTATATGGATATCTATAGTAACGCAATAATAAATGGTTCATTATTAGAAATAAAAGATCAAATTATACCTATAATATTTATTGCTTTTATTGTATCTTTAATAATAATATTCCTTTCAAAATGCAAACATTTCTTTGCTTGTTTATTAGTGTTTGGTTTGACAATATTTCTTACAGCTTCGTTTGTCAGAGGGTATTATAATGTTACTGGTTTCTATATATTTATAATTGCAATTATAACTAATTATTTTTATTACTTTTATAATAAAAATATTAAGGATAAAGATAAAAAAGGTTTTTATCTTCTGGCAGTTAATTCTATAATATTTTCTGTTATTATTATCTTTTTGGCAGGGAATCTGTATAGAGCAAAGCCACGACCATTGATATTTATATATGATGTGTCAAAAGCTTTAGAAGATTATTTTGAAAATATGCAGAAAAAAAGAACTGAAAAGAAATATGAAGGAAATTCTGGTAAGGATAATTATGATGATGAAATAGAAGACCATGAAGAGGTTATTTTTAATTATGATTCTACAGATGAATTGAAGTCAAAAGTCGAAACCACGCTTGAACCTTTATTGTATGTATATACTGATAAGACATTATATTTGCGGGGTAGTACGTGTAATATGTTTGATGGTAAACAGTGGGATTATTATGTTAATTACGAAAATGACATTAATGATGAAGATGAACATATATATGCACTTAGTTCATCAGCAAAAAATTATAATATCGAAGATGTTAAGAAAAGTTTGTTTAATGATAAAAGTGTGGGGATTACATATAAAAATATATCAACTCCAATTCTTTTTACGCCGAATAATTTTATTTCCATATATGACAGTAACGGTAATAATTCAAATGATTCTTTTGAATATAGTGATAGAGGTATAGTCTATGGAGCTGCTCTAACAGATGGTTTTACATATTCTATCAATTATTTAGAGCCTAAATATGATATGGAATTGTTACAAGAATTATTATATGAATGTAAAGAAGGACTATATTATGGATCTATGACATCCAGTTACAAAAAAAGATTAATTGATAAAGCTAGGAATATCAGACGTGACTATATGTTTATTCCTGATACTATAACTGATAGAACGGTTGAATTGGCTGAGAAGATTACAAAAAGTTCCAATAGTGAGTATGAAAAGGCTAAAGCCATTGAGAAATATCTGAAGGATAACATTGAATATTCATATACTACTAATTTACCTGACAATAATGAAGATATACTAGATTATTTTTTATTTGAAACAAAAGAAGGATTTTGTACATACAGTGCAACAGCAATGGTCATAATGGCACGTAGTGTTGGAATACCTGCCAGATATGTTAAAGGTTTTGTAGTTGGGGAGAGGGAAGAATTAGAACCAGATATGTTAAATCAGAATCACATTACTAATGAAAAAAAAGATAGTAAAACAGTTGTAACAGGTTGGGATGCTCATGCGTGGGTAGAGGTTTATTTAGAAGGATATGGATGGTTGCCATTTGAACCAACCAGTGGTTTTAGTTTAGTTGATACAACAGTAGAAGAAGACTATATTGAATTACCTGATGAAGATATCAAAATAGAGGAAGAAATTTATCTGGAGAATGTCAATACCGATAAAAAAAGAATCCCTGTAAGTGCTATAATTATTTTTCTCATAGTGATAAAAATCGTATTAAGTGTATCGGTAATTGGAGTAAGGCTTAGAAAACGTAAGCAATACTATAATTTGGGCACTACATCAAAAAAAATAATTACCTTATTTTCCAAGACTTTAATGTTGATGGAAGTTGCAGGTTACAAAAAATCATCTAATCAAACAATTAGAGAATATGCTAAAACGATAAATGGTGAGCTTGATAACAGTGAATATAATTTATTTCAAGTAGTCAAAATATATGAGAAAGCTTGTTATGCTAAAGGAAAGTTAGAGGATTCACAATTAAAAATATTTGAGGGATATTATCAATTCATAAAAACAATGGCAAAAGAAAGAACCAATATGATAACAGTTAATATTAGATTGTTTATATATAATATAAAATAGATAGAAAAACTTTAGGAAATTTCCTAAGGTTTTTTTGCAACCATTTTTGTTTTTAATGCATCTATATTATGTAAGACGATAGAGATTATATATATCATGATAACATAGTTACACCTAATATATAAAATCAGGGGAGAAACAATGATAAATATCAGCGAGGACATGAAAAGTGTTCAATATGACAATGAACAGTATTTGGAAGAATTAATGACTGAATATGGGACTCAATTGAAAAGATATGCACATTTGATGCTCAAGGATGAACATTTGGCTGAAGATGCGGTACAAAAGACCTTCATCAATTTCTATTACAGCATTAAAGGATTTCGTCATGAAAGCAGCACGAAAAATTATTTATATTCTATTCTGACCAATGAATGTAAGCAAATCAAGAGAAGAAGCTGGTTCAGGAAAGAAAGGAATACCAGCCAAGAAATTGAATTAGAGCATAGTTATAATATGGATGATAATCTTAACAGAATCCTAATTACACAAAGTTTAGCTAAAATAAAACCCAAGTATCGAGAAATAATCATTCTCTATTATTACCAAAAATTCTCCGTAGCCGATATAGCAGAGATATTGAATCTAACGAAAAGTGCAGTAAAAAGTAGATTGAAATATGCTAGGGAAAATTTGAAAAAATATTTGGAGGAGGTGTTTATAGATGAATGACGATAAGATTAGAAATCTATTTCAAAATGAATTAGATGAAGAATTAATAAATATTGAATTTGACAAGATTTCTCAACAGAAAGTAATTAAGAAACTGAGAAATGAAAAAAAGAGAAATATGTTAAATAGGTTCCTTAATTACAGAATCAGGATTAATGTAAATAAATTATTAGTAGGGGTAAGTGTCACAGTTTTTGCAGTTGTATTATTATCTTATCAGGCATTTAGATTAACACCTGACAATATAGAAAATAGTCAAATACATTATGTGCAGTTGATTAATAATGATAACTTTGAATAATTAATATAGATGATGGGAGTTTTAATTATGAAATATATTACATTTAAAGTGAAGCATGTCATTTTATTCATTATATTTATAACTATAGTATATCTTCTGGTTAATTTTAACTTATCTAAGATATATTATGTAATGGGAAATTTGAACATAGGCAATAACAGTAATGCTTATTACAGTAAACTAGTTGATGAATTTCCCCGGGACAAAGAAAGCGTTTTGGGACAAATCAAAAAAATGGAAAATATTTTGTTTGATACAGATGGAAAGCATATATTCAATAGAATGGTAGTTTCGTTTCAAAATGGAGGTTCAGTTGTTAATGGTAGTACTAAAGTCTTAAGTGAGGATAGTATAGATAATATAAACAATACCTATAAAACGCTATCAGAGTATCATAGGGATAAAGAGTATTTTGAGAATTACACTTTATATATCTCTCTTGTCAATTGGTATGCAGGTTATAATGATAGTGCAATAGATATTCTTAATAATTCAACAATGAATAGTCGTGAATCATCTGTATTAAAAAATATTTATCTATCAATAATGAATGTGGAATTAGGTAACTTTCATATGGCTTCTAACATTATAGATAGTTCATATGATGAAGAGTATGAATTTTATTGGAATATCGTAGATTATTATTTTAGCTTACTAAGCGGTAGTAGGGAGTCAATAAAAATAAAAGATGAAGATGTTATTAAGTCTAGAGACAATAAATATAAAGTAATAGAAAACATATATGAGGATATAGCTTATATAGATAATATAAGCAAATCGGTTACTGACAATTGTTTGGAAGGAAAAGTATTATATGATGGTGAACCTGTCAAAAATATAATGGTGTTTCTATTATCAATGGATGGAATGAGCGGTCAATTAAGATCTGTTTATGGAAATAGTTTAGTTGGAGTGACTGATGAAAATGGATATTATAAAATAGAGAATATTCCTAATGGTGATTATCAAATAGGAATTGCGGCTTCGTGGAATCGATTAAAAGGGAAGAATATAGATTTTACTAGGTATAAAAGTTTCAAAGACATAAGAATGAATGGTAATGATACATATGAAAGAGATATAAATATGTATTCACCAATTAAAGTTGATGTTGAAGAATTAGGTAATAATAAGTATAAATTCCATGTCAGCCATAATTATTTGGATTTCGATTATTATAATATTGGGTTAGCTCATATAGATAAAGGGTTATATGATATTTATAATAGCAATTATTACTCAGTAAAGAAATATAAAGGTGATAATATATATTTTGATGCTAATGAAGAGAGGGAAAATTATTTTAGATTAGGAATTAGTAGTTCCAATGGTATAGTTCATGTTGATAAGTTATTAGACCCTCTATATCAATCAGGAAAGTATTATTTAGTAATCTATGGGGAGATTGAGGATGGAGTCCATTTCATTGATAATTACGGTTTGTTTTCCAATAAACCAGCACAATATATAAATATTGAGGGAAATAAATTAACTAAGGGAGACGAATTGTTAAAAGAACAGAAATTCAATGAAGCAGTAACAGAATATGAAAAGGAACTGGTGGATAATCAACAAGACTTGCATATAAGAAAAACATTAGCCAAGATGTACATGGAAGAATGGGATAGCAATGACGAAGATTCTAATATTGATCATGAAAAAGCTCTAGAACATCTGCTGGTTATTAATGAAACTATCCAACAGCCTGAGATAAAAGAAGCTATAGGATATTGCTATTATAATCTTAATGAATATTCAGAAGCCGTCAAATATTTTATAGAGAGTAATTCTCTGTACAAGATAGGTGATTGTTATTATTTTATGAATGATTATGATAAAGCCGTAGATAGCTACAAAAAACTTGTTGGAAGCAATGTAAATGATTCCATAGTTGAAAGATTGATATGTATATACCTACTGCAAAACGATAAGAAAGGATTAGTAGAAGTTTCTGGTAAGTTTACTAACGATTATCATTATGCTGATTACACAGAACTGATTAATGAATTTAATAAAATAGACGAGAGTGATTATGTAGAATTCTATGATTTAATCAATGCAGGTCATGTTGATGAGGCTAAGGGTATGCTTGAGAAGAAAGATGATGATTTAGCAAGATTATATAGATTGATATTCATTTTGTTAGATGACGGTAGTTATACAGATAAAATGGATGAATTCATGAATATCTATAAAGAGATGAATGATAGTGCAATTAAAGATTATGCTCATAATCTAGGATATGATATAGTTGACAACTATAGATTATATAACCACAGTAATAGTGATGGAAAGATGATTGATGAACCAATTAATGATGATTCCATTAATGATGAACCAATTCAAGATTAGTTAAAGAATGATATTAGAATAAGCAATCTTCAAGTAATTGAAGATTGTTTATTTTTATGGTGCTCTTATGATAATCAATTATATTATGGCTTTTCATTAGAGCCAATTCCCTGGATAGAGAAGGTCTTGTGACACCTAATAATTCTGCCATTTCTTTTCTAGAGATTTTCAATTCCAGATAGACAGAATTATGTTTCTTATATTCAGACAACAGAAAATCGGCTATTTTCTGACGCATATTTTCATAAGACAGATTTCTCAGTTTCTTATTAAGTGTCAATATCTTGGTGGACAATACATTAAGTAGATTGCTCATTATGATGGGATAGTGTTCCATGATATAGATTATGTCTTTCTTGGTTATATATAACACTTTTGATGAGTCGCAAGATACTATGGTGGAAGGGTAGTCCTTCATATTGGAGAATAATATGACTTCACCGAAAATATCATTAGGCTGCAATTTGGCTACAGTTATGGATTTTCCAAGAGGATATATTTTCTTGACTTCAATGTTGCCCTCTAGAACAATACCTATTTTATCACAGACTTCTCCTTCGGTACTTATAATCTGATCTCTCGTATAAGTAGTGATTCCATAATCAGTCAATGATAAAATGGATTCTATATTTTTATTGTCCAATGATGCAAATAATGAGCAGTTCTGTAGTATTTCTATTGCCATATTATCCCTCTCCTACTTCACCCAATAATAGGTGCAATCTTTTGTTCTGTCAAGGAAACCATATTCTATTAGATATCTCCTGATTATAGCATAATCATCATAGATCCTTTTTATTATCCTATTGATCTCTTTTTCTGAATATCTGTTATTAGGTTTGAAATTATCAGCTATATGCCTTAGTACAATTATTTTCCTCTTCTCTTTGGAAGGAAGGTCTTTTAATCCACCTTCTTCAGTAAAATAGCGTTTTATGATTTTCTCGCTTTCTTCTTTCGTAATCTGATACCTGTCATCAATCATTGTGGCAGTTTTGTGTGGTTCTACCAATTTGTTTGAATCACTATGTCTGGCTGTCAGATCCATCAGTATTGTAAATATTTTAGCCTGTTTTTCCTTTTCACGTAATTTGAATCTATAATTTCTTATTGTAGATTGAGATATGCTTAACTTTTTTGCTGTCTCTTTATCATTCATATCATTATAGAAACATTCTAATATTTCTTTTTGGTTATCGGTTAATCCAGTGTACTTTTTGTTTAGGCTAATCAGAAAATTGAATATTCCACCATGGTCCTTGTCTATATGGTATTCCATTCTCTTTCTGCAAGTCAACAATTGGTTGTTATATTCATGGATTACACCATTTTCCATTGTTTTGCCACATATTAAACATACATAAGTATCTTTGTTGTAATCATATATATAACCCTTTTTCAGTTCATCTATACTTGCGTTCCAAAATAAATTATTATCTGTCATTTTCAACACCTCATTCAATATTTAATTCAATGATAACATGATATGATAATAAATGCAAATTATTTTTAATAACATCTACAAATAAACAAACATAACAGTAAATAGTTTATAATAATTTATTGGCAAAATGTATGGATGACATACAATCAATAAGTAATAGGATAAAATTACCATTTGTTTGAGTATATATAATCCTTTACTATTATGAAGGAGGTGAAAAAATTTGGAAAAGGACAAGTCGCTAAATGAAACTGTTCTAACTGCAAAAGAAAACATATATATCAGGAATGCTCTAATTGAGCAATATATGCCTTTTATTGCATCAACAATTCAAGCTAAAATAGGCAGATATGTGGAATATGGTATTGATGAAGAATTATCAATAGGCTTATTGGCCTTTAATGAAGCCATAGATAAATATGATATAGAAAAAGGTAGTTTCCTAAGTTTGGCAAAAATAGTTATCGGTAGAAGACTTATTGATTATCAAAGGAAAAATAATAAAGTCAAAGAAATGGTTTTATATAATGATGATACCAATAATGAGATGGAAATAGTGAATAAGAAAAGTATAGATTTATTTAATGTGAATAGCGAAAACGAATTAAGAAGACTAGAGATAAATGAATTCAAAGAGGAATTATTCACTTGGGGACTGGACTTTGCCAAACTAGTCAAGCATTCTCCAAAACATAAGAGGACGAGAAGATTATATAAGAAAATCGTTTCAGAAATTGTAAGGGATACTCAATTAATGAATTATATACATAATAATAAACGGTTGCCAATAAAAACCATAGAAGATAAAATGAAAGTACATCGAAAAAAGATAGAACGAGGTCGAATATATATTATAGCTCTTATTATTATAGAAATAGGAGATTATAAGTATTTAAAAGAGTATTTATAGGAGGTGAATATATGCGTGCAATAATTATGGAGATTAAGGATAACAAATTATTTGTTCTTACGGAAGAAGGCAGTTTCAAAGAAGTAAACAAACCCAAATATGATGTCCAGGTAGGGATGAAGATAAATGTGGAATTGACTAGATTCAATTTTAGAAGAATAGCTGCAATCCTTATAATCGTATTTCTTGTTAGTGGATTTGGCGTTAGTGCTTATGCATATTATACACCATACGGATATATAAATATCAACAGTAGGGAAGGTATAGAAGTAATATACAATAGATTCAACAGAGTACTGGATATTAACGGTATTGATGAAAAGGGAATGGATACTGTTAGTGGTTTATCCGATTATAAGTATAAAAAAGTAGATACCATATTAGATGAAATAATTAATGAAAATCTTATAGATAAAAAAGGGGAAACCAACATTCTACTGGCATTTGATAATCTGGATCAGAAAACATTAGAGATGGTTAAGGAATCTTTTGCTGATACCAATGTGAACATATATACAATAGAGATACCAAAAGATGAATATGACCAAGAAGAAACTAATGTTTCATCTGGCAAATCCACTTTGATTGAAATAATAATCAATGAGAAAAACAATAATTATACCCAAGAAGAACTTGAACAAAAAACAATAGCTCAACTTATTGATATATTAAAAGATGAAAGGGACATTGATAAAATAAATCAAAGCAATAACAAGACAGGAAATGCAAGCAATGTTAATAAAACCAATGGAAACAGCAATAAAAATGCAAACAATAATAATAACAATGCAAATAGTAACAATAAAAATAATAATGCAAATAATAATAATAAAAACACAAACAGTAGCAATAGAAATATAAACAATAATACAAGGAAAGATAATATAAATGATGATGGACCTAACAATAATAAACATAACGATAATAATAAAAAAACTAAAAATAATAATTCAAAAACAAATAACGGAAAACATAAAGGACAACTGAAAAATAGTAATAGAGATAAAAATAATAACAGATAAATAATTTACGTATAATGATAACTTTCTCATCTGATAGGAAAGTTATACTTTTTAAGTATATGAAATAGGAGCGTTTTCATATGAATTTTTTTGTATAAATTTTAATAAAAATAAATAATACCCCAAAAATGGTAAAAATGTGTACGAATAGATATATTGCCCAGATAAATATTAAGAAATAGGAGGTTATCGGAGTGAGAAAGAAAAAATTAATAAAAATAGTTTCATTAATCATCACAATTTCTCTATTATTATCTAGTGGTGTTCTAGCCAAGAATGATAAGAATAGAGGAAATAGCAGCAAGGACAACAAGGTTCATTGGAATAATTCTAATCATAAGAACTCTAAAGTATTTGATGATGTTGATGAAAAACACTGGGCTGATAAAGACATCAAACGTATGAGTTCAAAAAGGTACATATTAGGAGATGGAAAAGGTAAATTTTTACCTAATAAACCTGCAAAAAATATTGAAGTAATAGTTATGACCCTAAGAATTATGGGGGTAGAAGATGAATTGCAAGAATTAGAGGAAATTCCTGATTTTATTGAGGGACTTAATATTCCTGAATGGTCAGTTCCCTATGTAGCTTATGCTAATGAAATGGGAATAATAACTAAAGATGAATTAAAAGATTTCAATGCTAATGCAGCAGCCAAGAGATATATGGTTGCTAAGTATATTATTAGGGCATTGGGATTAGATGAAAAAGCTTTTGATAGTAATGATGAATATATAGATTTTGATGATGCAAGTTTTATACCAGAGGGCAATAGGGGTTATGTTTATCTAATTGACAAATTAGGATTGATGTCAGGTTACAAGAAGAAATTTAATCCTAACAGTAATTTAACTAGAGCTGAAATGGCAGTTTTGTTTTCAAGACTAGATAATAAGATAGACAGTGATGAAGAAGAGGTAGAAATGGGAGAGTTTGTTCAAGTAGCTGATGACATTATAACCATAAGAGATGACTATGGTTATGAAAGATATCTACTTGGTGATGATGTTATAATTTATAATATAGAGGGTAAAGAAATAAAACTATCCGAACTAGAATCTGGAGATAAGCTACAACTTGAATTTTTTGACCATAAGGTAGTATTCATAGAAATATTTGAAGAAAAAGTGGAAAAAATTCTAGAAACTTTCCAAGGTGAAGTATCAAAAGTTGTAGATGACAAAAAAGACACTTCAATAAGTATTATGGTTGATGATAAAGAAATGACTTTTGAAATAGATAAAGATACACGTATCAAAAAAGATAGTGACAAAAAGTCATTGAAACTAAAAGATATCCATAAGGGAGATGTTGTAAAATTAACAAAAATCACAGAAGACGATGATTCCTATGTAACAGAAATCATTCTTGTTGAACCAGAAACAAAAACTGATATCTATGAAGGAGTCATAACAGCACTTACAAAAAAAGGACATAAGGAACAATTTACTATCCGTAAAGATAATAATATTGAAAAGACATTTCCTATAGATAAAGAAACTATGATTAAAAAAGAGGGAGAAGACAAGAAATTAAAGAGTAAAGACCTTAAAATTGGTGGTGTAGTCCAAGTTGTTCAGATTACAAAAGGTAATAGTGTATATGTTGAAGAAATAGAAATACAGAAACAAAGTGATGAACCAATTGTAAAAGTATATGAAGGTGAAGTGATTTCCCTCGCTGAAACAGTGAACGAGAAATTGATAACTGTTGATGTTGATAATACTCATATGACTTTTACAATCGATAAGAATACATTAATAAGAGAAGACGATGAAACAGAGGATATTGATGATATAGAAATTGATGATGAAGTAAGAATTACTGAAATAATCACAGACAAACAAGTAAAAGTAGTAATTGTAGATATTCTAGATTAAATTGATATCTAATATTTAGAGCTTAAGATAATATCTTGGCTCTTTTTTTATTTAAATAGGAAAGTTCTACTTTCTATTTTCACTGAAATCTTTTATGAGGCATAGCCTCTATGAATTTGATAGAATGGGGTTAAAAGGAGCAATATAATATAGGTATCTATTATGAAGTTTATGGTTCTTGGTTAAGCTTATGGAAATAAATGTTGATTTATGGAATTAAATATGATAAAATTAAATTGACCAGACTAGTCAATTGACACTGAATAGGAGGAATCTCTATGAATATTGTTAAGCGTGAATTACGTGCAAATATGAAAGCTATTATCATATGGAGTATAAGTATTATACTATTCACTACATTAGCTTTTAATGAGTATAAGGGATTTGCAGCTATAGGAAATGAAGCAAATGCATTCTTGGAAGGTCTGCCTGATATTTTGAAAAGCATGTTTGGCTTAGCTTCCATTAATCTTAGTAGGGTGGAAGATTATTATAGTATATTATTTACCTATTTTGTGTTGATAGCGGGGATACATGCTGTTATGTTAGGGGCTACGATTATTTCAAAAGAAGCAAGAGATAAAACAGGTGATTTTCTAATGGTGAAACCAGTAACAAGAAAGCATATAATAACCAGTAAAGTGATTGCAGGTTTTATCAGTGTCATTATAATAAACATTATCACAGGTTTATCATCTATTGTTTTTGTACATCACTTTAGTGAAGACCAGTCTGTAATTACAGGAATGATATACTTGTCAATGACTCTATTGCTTATACAATGCATATTCTTAAGTATAGGGTTGGCGTCATCTACTTTGACAAGATCAGCTAAAAAAGCAACCAACATATCTACAGCAATTATATTGACAATGTACTTTTTGGATATAATTATTAAATTATCAGATAAACTTGGTTTCTTGAAATATGCCACTCCTTTTGCATATTTTAATCCTAATAAAGTAATAATGGGTAAAGGAATAGATTATATATATATATCTTTTTCAATTATAATCATATTAATATGTTTATTAATTACGTATACTAATTATCAAAAGAAGGATATCCTATAAATAATGATGAAAAGATGATCTTGCGACATTATGAACAGGTTAAGAGATCTTGATAATATATCTATAAATACAGGAGGTAGTTATATGAACGTTATTGAAACACAAAAACTTACTAAATACTATGGTAAATCAAGAGGGATAATAGATGTTTCACTTAAAGTCGAACAAGGTGAGATATTTGGATTCATTGGCCCTAATGGGGCGGGTAAATCTACTACTATTAGGACATTATTATCATTGATCTATCCAACAAGTGGAAGTGCTAAGATATTCGGAAAAGACTGTATCAAAGATGGTGCAGAAATTAGGAAGAATGTAGGTTACTTACCTTCAGAAGTTTTTTATTATGATAACATGAAAGTAATTGATTTACTCAATTATTCGGCAAGTTTTTATAGAAAAGATTGTTCTGAACGAATTAAAGAATTAGCAGAGATAATGGATTTGGATCTTAAGAAAAAAATCAATGATCTATCTTTCGGAAACAAGAAAAAAGTTGGTATCGTTCAGGGACTACTTCATGAACCTAAATTAATCATTCTTGATGAACCAACAGGTGGTCTTGATCCTTTAATGCAGCAGAAGTTTTTTGATCTCATAAGAGAAGAAAACAAAAGAGGAGCAACAATATTCTTCTCATCTCATATATTGGATGAGGTTCAAAGATTATGTGACAGAGTCGCTATTATAAAAGATGGAAAGATCATTAGAATAGAAAGTATAGAATCATTACGTCAGAATAAGTATAAAAGGTTTAGTGTTGAATCACATAATAATCTACCAAAATCAGCATTCAATATTGATGGTATAACAGAGCTTCAACTATCTGAAAATAAAGCAACATTTATATATAAAGGAGATATCAATATAATCATTAACAAGTTAGGTAATATAGAAATGACTAACCTCCTTGTTGAAGAACCTACTCTAGAAGAGATATTTATGTATTATTATCAGAAGGAGGATTGAGGTTATGAACATATATAGATTTGAATTCAAAAAATATATAAAAAGTAATTTTATATGGACTATTTCAATAATAATTGTGTTGTTTTTCTTTATGGCATTATTCCCTACTTATTCGCAAGAAGCAGAGCAGATGGAGAAGTTGATCAGTCAATTTCCTGAGACTTTTGCAAAAGCTTTTGGTTTAAGTGACATGAACATGTCTACTATAATGGGTTATTATGGTTTCGCTTTCTCATATATTCTTCTTATAGGAGCAATATTTGCTATGAGATTAGGATTGGATATTATATCAAAAGAATCAAGAGACAAGACTTCTGATTTTTTACTTGTGAAACCTTTAAAAAGAGTTGATATATTATCTCCAAAAATATTGGCTGCCTTAACTCACATATTGATTATGAATATATTATTTTTTGCGTTTGCTTTAATCGCTGTAGAGGCATTCAAAAAAGCAGAATACAATTTTACTGATTTTACTTTATTGACCCTTAGTTTTCTATTCGTCCAATTATTCTTATTTGCTTTAGGTATTTTGATAGGGACTATAGTCAATAAATTGAAAAGCGTATTGCCAGTAACATTAGGTGTTGTATTTGGATTTTACGTATTATATCTTTTCAATCAAACCATTGATGATGAGATATATAGTTATTTATCACCTTTTGGCTTTTTTGAAAGAGGTTATATAACAGAACACTCTGCTTACTCTATACCACATTTAATAACTTCAATAGTGATAACTATCATATTTATTATAGCATCATATGTCATATATAAGAAAAAGGATATTCCTTCCGTATAATTAATGAAGGAAACATGGATAGGAGGAAATTCTATGAATATTGTTAGACGTGAACTACGTGCATACAGTAAAGCTCTTATTATATGGAGTATATGCATAATACTATTTACCGTATTGGCTTTAGTTAAGTATGAAGGTTTTGCAGCAATGGGAAATGAGGCAAATGAAATATTGGAAAGTCTACCAGACTTCATGAAGAACATATTTGGTATGGCTTCTATTAACCTTGCTATGATGAAAGACTATTATGCCATTTTATTCGTCTATTATGTATTGATTGCGGGTATACATGCTGTAATGTTAGGCGCTACTATTATCTCAAAAGAAGCTAGAGACAAGACTGGTGACTTTTTAATGGTTAAACCAGTGACTAGAGCTTATATAATTACTAATAAAGTGCTTGCAGGTTTTATTAGCATTCTAATCATTAATATAGTAATATGTTTATCTTCTATCATTTTAGTAGATATCTATAATGATGGGGAATCCATAACAACAGGAATTATATATTTATGTCTGGTTCTGTTTATTATCCAATGTATATTCTTAAGTATAGGTTTAGCAATCTCTGCATTGACCAAGTCATCCAAAAAGGCAACAAATATATCAACGGCAATTATTTTGGTGATGTACTTTTTAGATATTGTCATTAAAATTTCGGATGACCTTAATTTTGTTAAATATGCTACTCCTTTTGCATATTTTGACCCTAATAAAGTAATAATGGGTAATGGGATAAATTCTTTGTATATAGTTTTATCAATAATAATTATAGTAATAAGTGTAATAATTACGTATACTAATTATCAACGTAAAGATATTTTATAAATGATTAGGAGTGATTTCATGGATGGAGTAGATATGTTAAAAGAAAAAAAGTGGGCTGTTGTAGGTGCAACAGATGATACAAGCAAATTTGGTTACAAAATATATATGAGATTAAAAAACAACGGATACACAGTATACCCCATAAGCATCAAATGTGACGAGATTGATGGGGATAAAGCATATAAAGAATTGGCTGATCTACCAGAAAAAGTTGATGTTGTTGATTTCGTAGTAAATCCTAGAATAGGAATATCTATCATGAAACAGTGTAAGGAGTTAGGAATTAAGAATGTATGGTTACAACCTGGTACAGTAAGCGATGAGATTATAGATTATGCTAAGGAAAACAATATTGAAACTTTTAGGGGATGTGTACTTGTTGCATTAGGAAACAAGTAATATGTATTAATACGTAATCAAAGTTGAAAAAGATATGTAATAATGATAAAATAGAATAGATTGAAAATTGTCTAATAATATAAAGTTGTAGACATTTTATCATTAAAAAACGCTTAAACACTTTTAATTAAATTTGAGCGTTTTTTTGTAAAAATAATTTAATAAGGGTGATTGATTATATGAGATTTCAAGTAAGGGAAAAAATATTTAGTTTTGGTGATGATTTTACTATTAAAGATGAAATGGGGAATGATTTTTTTATCATCAGGGGAAAAGTATTTAGCTTAGGAGACAAATTACAGCTGTTCAATATGTCGGGAGAAGAACTTTTTTACATAGAACAGAAGCTGTTGAGAATGCTACCGGAGTATACCATATTCAAGAATGGTAATCCAGTTGCATTAGTTAAAAAAAAGGTAGCTTTTTTTGGTTCCAAGTTCATTATAGAAAGTGAATACGGATATTATGAGATAGAAGGTAAGCCTTTCAATTATAATTTTTCCATTATGAAAAATAATAATGTTGTAGCAACGGTATCCAAAGAATTCTTCAGTTTTTCTGATACTTATGGTGTTGATATTAGTGATAATGAAGATTATGGTTTTATAATTGCATTGGTAATTGTTATTGATCAGATTATTCATGACGATAGAAAATAAACTTATCCAGTTGTTAAAAAAGCCTACGCCTTGTTTAGGATAAAGGATTTGTCCTCTTGTAGGAGAAGCCTACTTCCTATTTTAAAAAACTTTTATAAGGCGTAGCTTCTTTAATTAGAAATAAAATACAAGGAGAAGATTTAATGAAAATAATTGATATTGATACGTGGAAAAGAAAAAAACATTATAATTTTTTCAAGAAAATGGATTGTCCCCATTATAATGTTTGTGCTAATCTTGACATAACTAAATTTTATGAATACATAAAAGAAAATAATAAACCTTTTACACTATCTACAATATTTGCCGTTACTAAGGCTGCTAATAATATTAAAGAATTTCGCCATAGAATAAGAGATGAAGTAGTAGTTGAACATGATATAGTTAAACCTGCTATTACAGTAATGGGAGATGATGAATTATTTGGTTTTTGTAAAGTGGATTATTATAATGATTTTGAATCCTTCAGGAAGAACGCAGAAATAAAGATTAAAAAAGCACAAGAGAACATATCTGTTGAAGAAGATTCTAATGAGGATGATGTTTTATATCTTACAAGTCTTCCTTGGGTTTCTTTTACAGGAATTACTCATCCTAGTAATATCAAAAATGTTGATAGTATACCACGACTAGGATGGGGTAAATATTTTGTTGAAAATGATATCATGAAACTACCATTTTCTATATTAGTACATCATGCACTGGTAGATGGGATTCATGTAGGGAAATATTTTGAAATGATTCAGGAATTGATGGATCATCCTGATGAACTTTTTGGTTAATCGCTATGATCTATTGAGTTTCACATGATTGTGTAATTTTGTTAATTGAATAGTATTTCCATAAAAAAAGGGGTGGTTATACATCATATATAAATTTTTTGAAACAGTATATAATGTATTAATCCCCCTTTAATTTATTAACTATATCTATTGTGCTTTTCCATTTTTCTCAAATGCTATTAGATAATATTTTTCATCTAATTCTTTCTCTAAATGAGTAAGCTTGTCAAGTTCATTATTGGATAAATTAGCTAAAGGTACCTCATTTAAATTGTTAAAATCATTCATTAAATCACCCTTTTTAATAATTAATATACAATTTTATTATTTGCATTTGGTAACGTATTTATTCATTACAGCAATCCAGCCATTTATTTATTTCATATAAATATCTCAAAAGTATATATGATTCTATACTTTTGAATGATAAATTAATATTGATTAAAAATTATAAAAATATGTAATTGTCATAAATTTACTATAAAAGTATAAATTAATAGTTGAAAAGTGTTATCTATAATTCTATAATTGAATTAATGTTGAAAGAAAGCGATGATAAATATGAATAAAAAAGTATTAGCCATAAACAGTAGTAAAAGAAAGAAAAATACTTATAAATTACTCACTGATATAAAGAAACAATTAGAAGATATCAATATTGATGTAGATATCATTAATTTATATGACTACACTATTAAAGAATGTTTAGGATGTGAATCATGTATACTAAAAAATCAATGTTTTTTAGATGATGATATGGATATGTTAATGAGTAAAATGCAAGAATATGATGGAATAATATTAAGCACACCTATTTACCTTAACAACGTAAGCGGGAGACTCAAAACATTCTTCGATAGAACTTGTAGATGGGTTCATAGACCAGTTCTTGCAGGAATCCCAATTATGAATGTGGTTTCTACAGCAGCTTCTGGTATAAAAAATACTTTGAAATATATGGATAACGTAGCAATCCAATGGGGTGCTTTTCCGACTGATGGTATAAGCAGAAAAGTAACTACTATAAAAAAAGAAATCCAACCAAAAGAATATCAAAATTTCGTTAAGCATTTAATGATGCCAAAAGAACTTTATAAACCAACCTTAAACCAGCTTATACTATTTTCAGTATATAAAGTACTTGCTCTAAAAATAATGAAAATAGATACTGATTATTGGGATGAAAAAGGATGGTCTGATAAAAACTATTTTTTTGATGCTAAAATAAATATATTCAAAA
Organism: Vallitalea longa; assembly: GCF_027923465.1. Lineage (NCBI taxonomy): Bacteria > Bacillati > Bacillota > Clostridia > Lachnospirales > Vallitaleaceae > Vallitalea > Vallitalea longa. The sequence goes on along the minus strand of NZ_BRLB01000015.1, from coordinate 14,823 downwards.
AAATCATAGCTAGTAGATTTTATAAAATGCTTTATAAAAAAGTTAATAAGGCCTAATAATAGTTAGAAATACAAAATAACTTGAAAGTCAATTAAAATTAAAAAAAAATACTGGCTTTGTTAAGCATTATAAGTTATAATAAATGTAATATAATAATGAAGGGGTGTTCACTAATGCCACAAGTCTTAAAGGATGACATTAAAAATAGAATCATTAATGTTGCTATTGATATGTTTAAAAATAATGGCTATGCCAAGACTTCTATGAAAAATATAGCAAAGGAAGCAAAGGTGGCTGTAGGTAATTTATATAGATATTTCAATAGTAAAGAAGACTTATATAACGAAATCATCAAGGAATTTGTTGATACAGTTAATAATATCATAAAGGAAAATACTCATGATATGGTTAATCTGGAAGATATGGAAGAGGACGTATATAATATCGTCAACAAGCTTGAAGATTACCCTAACTATCTAGGTGTATACCCCATGGTAAGTAAAATATGTTATGAATTAAGTGAGTATATAAGTGATAACAAAGATAGTGCTATCATATTCTTTCAGAGCAGTAAGGAAGTTCCAAGTTCCAGACTTAATCTAACAGAGATAATCCAAAAAGTATTGTATGGAAAGATGAAAAGAGATATGAATAAAACCGCTCTAGAAGATGAAGATAAATTATATGCATGTAGTTTAGCTAAAGGTTTCTATGAGACATTGAGTTATATAGTGATTAATATGGAAGAATCTTTTAATATGGCAGATTTAATGAATAAAGTCGTGAAACTATATTTCTTATAAGAGTCTTCAAGTTATAATAATATTATTCATAATTTATCATTCATCATAAATTGTAAAACTATATAATAAAATTATTTTTTTTATCATAAAATGAACCGTGATTCTCTTTTGCAAATAATCAGAATAGCTTTTATTTATATTTAATCTTGTAGGGCTTGTTCATCAAAAGAGAGTGATATTGTTAATATTCTTAGGTAATATTACTAATAATAAAAAGAATGGAGGGAAGGAAAATGAGATATAAGATAATATTAAGTTGTCTAGTGATTATAATTAGCCTTAGTGGTTGCAGTCTGATACCAGATAAAATTGCTAAAAGCGAAGAAATAGTCAGGACAGTAGAGGTACAAGAAATAAAGAAAGAGATAAATGATATCATACTGGATTACTTAGGGACAGTTATAGTAAATGACGAACGATTTTTGTTCAGTGATGTGTCAGGAACGATTACTAGAATAAACGTAGCAAAAGGTGAAAGAGTGAATGAAGATAAAGAATTAATTAATATAAAAGAAAATGAAGATAATACACAGATTATAAAATCCGATGTAGACGGATATGTAAAAGAGTTATTTGTAACTTCAAGGGGTGAAGTAGAAGAAGGTAATCCATTAATCAGTATAAGCGCATATAATCACAGAGCATCTTTTGGAATTACATCAAAAGATATTAAAAACGTTAAGATTGGAACAAAAGCAAATATACTTATTGATGGAATTGAAACTTCCGGAAGAGTATGTCAAATAAGTCCTTATCCAGATGAATCAAGTAAAACCTTCCCTGCTCAGATAGAGTTGGTGGGTACATACGAAAAAGAAGATTATATTGTAGGAGCAGTAACAGAGATTGATTTAATAATTGGTCAAGAAGAAGGTTTTTATTTAGATATCAACAATGTGCTAAATGAAGGTGACCCATTTGTTTATTTAGTTGGAGATGATAATAGAGCTGTCAAACAAAATATAACCATAAAAGGGTATAGTAAAAATAAAGTGTTGGTTGAGGGGCTTAAAAACAAAGATAAAGTCATCATATCAGGAACTTCTAATCTGAAAGAAGGTCAAAAAGTTAAGATTGCTGAAGAAGAGGTGGAATAGTATAAATGGGTAAAATTATTAAATATGCCATAAAAGAAAGAAAAACAACTATACTATTAGCAATCATATTAATCATTTACGGATTATACAATTATTATTTATTACCTAAACAAGAAAATCCTGATACAACATCACCAGCAGCAGTTGTTACAGTAACTTTTCCTGGTGCATCAGCAAAAGAAGTTGAAGAACAAGTAACTAAACTTATCGAAGAAGAAGCTATGACTTTGGAGGGTATAGATAGTATTGAATCTATATCCAATAATAACGTATCAATCGTAATAATTAAGCTTATTACTGATGTTGATAGTAAAAAGCAGTGGGATAATCTAAAGGATGCCATGTATGGTATGGAAAGTAAATTACCGATAGGTGCTGAGGCACCTGCTGTCGAAACAGACCTTATAGATGCTGCTGGATTCATTATCAGCTTGTCATCGGATTCAGATGAATTGACCTATGATAAATTATCCAACTATGCTGAGGACATTAGAAAAGAACTCATAAAAGTAGATGGAGTCAAAAAAGTTGAGATAGATGGATTAAAAGATAAAAGGGTGGTTATTGAAGTTGATTTTAGAAAGCTAAATACTTATAGTTTATCAATAGAAGACATATACAATCTTCTTATATCACAAAACCTGAATATCCCTTCAGGATATGTGGAAACAGATAAAGGAAAAATAACTGTGAGTACTCCTGGAAAATATCAGTCTATCAAAGATATAGAAGACTTGATCATTACTATATCGCAAACAACAGGCGGTATCGTTAGATTAAAAGACATAGCTAAAGTTGATATAGAGAGAAAAGAAGATGTAAGACAGTATACACATGAAGGAAAAGAAGCTATATTACTTACAGGTTATTTTGAGGGAAATAAAAATATTATTCATATTGGTAGAGACGTTAAAGATATTATAAATGATAATAAAGAAAAGTTAGATAAATCATTAGTGATAGATGAGGTTTTATTTCAGCCCGAAGAAGTTGATAAAGCAGTCAACAATTTTATTTTAAGCTTGCTTGAGGGAATGTTATTTGTTCTTATAGTAGTTCTTATTGGAGTTGGGTTGAGAAATGCGCTAATAGTTGCCACATCGATCCCTTTATCTATATGTATAACTTTTATAGTTATGAAACTACTAGGAATAGATATACAGCAGATGTCAATATCAGGACTAATTGTGGCCTTGGGGATATTAGTTGATAATTCAATAGTTATAAGTGATGCGATACAAGTTAAATTAAATATAATAGATGATAAAAGAGAAGCAGCATATCTTGGAGCAAGAGAACAGTTAGTTCCTGTTTTAACATCAACTCTAACAACATTAGCCGCATTCGCTGCTATTACTGTACTTCCTGGTGCAGCCGGAGAATTTGTACAGAGTCTACCACAAGTGGTATTTATATCTCTTACAGCTTCTTTTATTGTTGCAATGCTTGTGACTCCAGCTCTTGCAAGTCTGTTTTTCAAGGTTAAAAAACCAAAAAACAATAAAAGGAAAAATATCATTAGAAGATTTTTCAAAGGATTGTTGAAAGTTGGGCTAAAACATAAAATAACAACCATCGCTGTAAGCTTAGGTGTTTTGATTTTATCAATACTTGCTATATTTTCTTTAGAAATAGATTTATTTCCTTATGCAGATAAAGATATCATGTACATTAATATAAAGGGTGAAGTAAAAGGGGATATAAGTAAGACAAAAGAGCTAGTTAAAGAAGTTGAGAATCTATTGGAAGAGGAAAAAGATATAACTACTTATACTTCTGCAATAGGAGGCTCCATGCCAAAATTCTATATAACTATTAATACACTTGCATCTACAGAAGATACAGGTCAAATTCTATTTAGAGTTGATTTGAAAAATACCAAAAAATATAAAGATCAGAATGAATTCTCATTATATCTGCAAAAAAAATTAGATTCTGTATTGCAAAATGGTATTGCCACTGTTGGTAGATTGGAGTTAACAGAAAGTGGATCAGATTTTAAAGTCATAATTGCAGGAGAAGATACAAAAAGAATGACTTCAGTGGCAAGTGAAATAGAAAAAGAATTGCTGAATAAAGAAGGTACGATTAATGTAAGTTCTAATATGCTTAGTAAAGAATATGAATATAAAGTTGATATAGATTCTAATTTAGCTACATCATATGGATTGACCAAATATGATATCCAAAAACAATTGAACCTATCATTATATGGTTCCACGCCTACCACAGCTAACTTAGGAGATGAAAATTATGAAGTATATCTGAAAACTAATGCAAAAGAAATAAAAGATATCAATAATTTAGCTATTAAATCAAGTGTTACAGGTAATAAAGTATTATTAAAACAAGTTGCTAATATCAAGTTGCAAGAGAATCTACCTGCAATCAATAGATTAGATGGTGAAGAAGCCATTATTGTGGAATGTGATGTTGTTTCGGGGTATAGTGTAGTGGATATCGGCAATACAGTTGAAGATATGGTCAATAATGACCTTAATACTTCTGATTTGAATATAAAATATTATGGACAAAAGCAAACCATGGATACTTATCTAGATGGACTTGATATTGCAGCAATCTTTTCAATAGCAGTAATTTATATTATACTATTACTACAATTTAATTCATTTAAACAGCCGTTAATTATATTGTTGACAGTACCACTTTCATTGATAGGTTCAATCCTTATACTTGTATTATTAGATATAAAAGTCACATTTACAGTATTATTAGGAATAATAAGTTTAATTGGTATTGTAGTAAATAATGCCATATTGTTGATTGAGTATATCAACAGAGCTAGAGACAAAGGTGCAGAGGTGTTAGTAGCATGTATGGATTCGGTAGATAAAAGATTCAGGCCTATCATGCTTAGTACCGTAACAACAGTTATTGGATTAGTACCTTTAGCTCTATCAGGTAGCTCTTTCTTCAGTCCAATGGCAATAGCTTTGATGGGTGGTTTGATGGTATCTACTATATTAACTTTAGTAATCATCCCTGTTGTCTATACTATAGTAGAAAAAAGTAAGAAATAAAGGATTCGGTTAATTATAATTAAGGAGATTCATACAATAATGAAAAATAATGAAATTAAATTAGGAGTATTTAATTGGTTTGGAAATGTAATGCCCCCTGTTCTTCGTGTGAAAAAAATTATTGATGCAGGTTTTGATAGTATCATGTTATGGTGGGATGATGAATTATTCTCTGAGGAAGGTAAAGAAGCACTTACTAGTATATTAAGTATGAATATCAATATTGAAAATATTCATTTTCCATATTATGAATGTAATAAAATATGGGATGATAATATAGAAGAACGTAAATATATATTTAATGAATTCACTAGATGCATAAGTGACTGTGACAAATATAATATTCCTATAATAGTTATGCATCCAACCCATGGGCACAATCTATGTAATCCTAATGTTACAGGGCTTAATTTGATAAAAGATATAGTTAATGAAACTAAAAAACATAATATAAGAATCGCTTTGGAAAACACAAGTCATATATATTATTTCAAGTATATACTAGATAACATAAAATCAGATTATTTAGGAGTATGTTACGATTCTTCACATGCTAACATATATAATACTTCCATTTGTGAAGTACTAGATGATTATGGTGATAGAGTGATAGCATTACATTTATCTGATAATGACGGATGCACAGATAAACATTGGTTGCCATATTGTGGGGAAATAGATTGGACAGAGATACTAGTAAAATTAGGTGCCATAAGATATAGAGGAAATATATCCCTAGAAGTATTTAATGATAAAATAAAAGATAAATATGAATCGGATGATTTCTTGAAAGAAGCATACAAAAAAGCTGTTATATTAAAAAATAAACTTGAATATATTTTATAGTTGGTTGAAATCTAATCTTGGCCAATAAAATTGTTTGATAAATAAATAATAATATTAATTAATAATATTAAATTTTGTTGGTAAAAATTTAAGGTTTTTCTAATTTGTTTTTAATTGTTATCTGCATAGAAATGTGATAACATTATTAGAAGATAATCACTATTAACAGACTAACTATAAAAGAGGGTTGACTATGAAGAAAGATACAATTGACACTTACATAATGCTTTCTGATACTGGCTCTGTATTAAATAGATTAATTAAATTCTATACCAAAGTACCATATAACCATGTATCATTAGCATTAGATGAAGACTTAAATGAAATGTACAGCTTTGGTAGGAAATTCCCGAGAAACCCTTTGATTGGAGGATTTGTTAGGGAGTATATCCATGAAGGTACTTACGCTCGTTTTAAAAATACTAAATGTTTGGTTTGTAGAATGGATATAACGAAAGAACAATACGATGAATTAGTCAAGAATATAGAACACTTCAAAAAACGAAAAAGAAGATACTATTATAATATACTCGGAATCTTTACGGTACTATTAAATATACCAGTAAGAGTTCCTTATGGATATGTTTGTACTCACTTCGTATCTCATATATATGAAAGAAGTGGTGTGAAATTATTTAATAAAAGAAGTACATTGGTATCAACAGTAGACTTTTATCATTTGGATAAATTAAGGTTACATAAAGTTTACGAAGGTAAGCTATCAGAATTCAATCATGAAAAGGATTTTATTCAAGCAATGGTTGGATAAGGTATATTATTATTTTATGAAGATAATAATTTAGATACTGGGCTGTGTCATTACATTCTATATAAATATATCATATCCTAGAAAAATAGATGTAATATGAGGCAGCCTTCACTAATTTTTATCTTTTTACTTATAATCCTCAATAGTTTATTTAATCTACAAAAATTATTTTTCTTATTTTCTTTGTTTATACAAAAGTATGAATTCTACAAAAAATATCCTTGACCAATTCTTGATTTTATGTTTAAATTCAATATAAAGAATTAACAAGTAAAAATTAAATATTAAGGTAATAGAAGTTAAGTATAATATTTTTTTTATAGCATTTATGTAATCGATTTCAAAAAGCATTGATACATAAAGGAGATATTATATAATGAAAAAGAAATTAATATTAAAGGATATTTTTAATAATATAATAGGGTTGTTTTTATTTGCTACTGGAATATATGTTTTTACTTCAAAAAATCAGATAGCTCCTGGGGGCGTTTCTGGTATAGCTACTTTAATTAATTATCTTACAGATGTACCAATAGGATTAACATCTTTATTAATTAATGTTCCTTTAATAGTGTTAGCATTTATTTTTTTGGGTAAAAAATTTGTTTTACGAACACTTACATCAGTAATGATATTATCTTTTATGCTGGATATAGGCGTGGTTTGGTTACCAGTGTATAGAGAAAATGCTTTATTAGCTTCTATTTTTGGAGGAGTTTGTCTAGGTATTGGTTTGTCTATCGTATTTATAAGTGAATCTTCAACTGGTGGTGGAGATATACTGGGAAAGCTTATTCAAAAAAAACATCCTTATTTATCAATTGGTAAAATCCTTTTAGCAATTGATTTTGTTGTAATATCATTATCAGCATTTGTATATAAGAATATAGAATCAGCTATGTATGGACTTATTACAATGTTTATTACTTCTAAGATAGTAGATGCATTAATAGAAGCATGTGATAAATGTAAATTATTATTCATAATGTCTGATAAAAGTGATGAAATAGCAAATGGTATAACTGAGCAATTAAAAAGAGGAGCAACACTTATTGATGGAAAAGGAGCTTATTCTGGAGAAAATAAAGCGGTATTATTAGTAGCAGTCAAAAAAAGAGAAGTATACAAGGCAAAAGAGCTTATCAGGTATATTGATCCAAGTGTATTCATTGTTGCAGCTGAAGCAGGAGAAATAGTTGGAGAGGGATTTAAAAGCACAATGATATAAAAATATAATATAATATAAAAAAGTTATTGACTTTTAAAGATCATTATATTATTATATGGTTAGTGAATGAAAACCATTACATCGCAAATGCTATATATTATACAGAGTAAAAACTTCTAAATTCCGCAATAATTTTTATTTAATTTTTTTTGAAATCAATGTAATGGATTACATTATGTTAAGAGGTGAAATAATGAATACCATACAAGATGTAGCACATGAAGCAGGTGTTTCAGTAGCTACGGTATCAAGAGTGATAAATAATAATGACAATGTTTCTACTAATACTAAAAACAAAGTATTAAAAGCGATAAATAAACTAGAATATACTCCTAATCTGTTAGGGAGAAATTTAAGAAAAAAAAGAACTTATAAAGTATTGGTTTTAGTTCCAACACTTTCTAACGAATTTTATTCTGAAATAGTTAGAGGAGTAGAAGATGTAGCAAGCAAAGATAATTATTATGTTATGGTTTGCAGTACTCACTCTAATAAAGAGACAGAAAAGGCTTATTTGAATATGTTCTATAATCAATTAATTGATGGCATTATATTTACTGCTCCAGAAATGAGTGGAGAAGAAATGATGGATATAGCTAATAAGTATCCAGTTATTCAGTGTAGTGAATATATAAGAGATAGTGAGGTTTCTTGGGTAAGCATTAATAATTATCAAGCTTCTTATGATGCAATTAAATATCTTATAGATATTGGGCATAAGGATATTGCAATAATTGGAAGTGAAAATGGATTTGTATCATCTATAAAAAGACAGCAGGGCTATATGAAAGCTTTGCAACATAATAATATCAAAATAAATAACGATTATATAATACAAACTAATTATGAATATGAAGATGGTATAAATGGATGTATTAAATTAATGAATCTTGAAAAACCACCCACAGCAATTTTTTGTGGATCTGATGCAATAGCAGTTGGTGTTATTAGACAACTTACAAAACAAGGTATTCAAGTTGGAGAAGAGATAAGCGTTATAGGATTTGATGATACTAATTTCGCTGCTTATTATAATCCTCCTATAACAACGATATCTCAGCCAAGATATGAGATGGGGAAAATTGCTATGGAATTATTACTTAGGAAAATCAACAATATAAAATGTAAAAATGAGTATATAATCTTAGATCATAAATTAACTATCAGAGAGTCTACAATAACTGAATAAGTAAACTTGTTCCAGTAAGTTTTAAAAGTTGCTTTTCTATTGAAGTGGGAATCTGAGTTAATAATAATTGAAAAGGAAGTGATAGGAATGAAATTGGGAATTATTGCAGAACCTTGTGAACAAAGTTTTATAGATGCAAAAAAAAGACAACTTGAAACATTAGAATTTTGTTTGCATCCCACATTTGGAATGGATAAATCCCTAAAGAAATTACAAGCAATTAAAGAAGTAAAGCAATATATTGAAAAATATGGAATAGATGTAGCTGCTATAAGTATATGGGCAACAGATAAAATTGATGAAAAAGGTAATTTGATTAAAAATGAGATTGACCTTGATTATAAGTTAATAGATGTAGCTAGTAGTATTGGGTGTACTAATGTAGTAACCTCTTGTAATTATATTGAAGGTTTGTCTTACTATGAAAATTGTAGTAAAGCTATAGAGTATTTTGAAAAATTAATTGAATATGGGAAACCAAAAAAAGTTAAAATATCTACCTATAATTGTAGATGGAATAATTTTGTACATAATGATATGGCTTGGACTATTATACATGGATATTTGAAAGATTTAGGAATTAAATATGATCCATCACATGCAGTGTATGATGATGGGGATTATTTAGCTGAAATGAAAAAATGGGGGCATCGATTTTATCATGTTCATTTAAAGGGCGCAATGAAGATTAATGATATAAGATTTGATGATCCTCCAATTGGTATGGATGAAATAGACTGGGGTAGATTTATGGCAATTTTATATGCTAATAAATATGAAGATGCTCTATGTCTTGAACCACATTCAGAAAATTGGGAAGGTGAATTAGGAGAAAAGGGCATTGATTTTTCAATTAATTATATAAAACCATATATTTTGAGATAAAACTCAAATATAACATTTCAATTAAACAAATATCTCTTGTACAATAGTTCAATCATTAATAGACTAATAAAAACTATAAATAAACAACTATGGAGGAAGTAATAATGAAAAAAAATTACGGTTTCAAAATGTTTACAGTAATAGCGTTAGTTATGGCAATGTTAGTTTCAATAGTAGGTTGTTCTAGTTCCCAAAATGATACAAAAAAAGATGACAAAGAAAATGTTAGTAACGAACAACCAAAAGACTCTAATAAAAAATCAGATGTAACTATAGAACTTTTTCAATTTAAGCTAGAAATAGCTAAAGCTCTTGATGAAGCAGTAGCAGAGTACATGGAAGAAAATCCAAATGTAAAAATTAATGTTCAATCAATTGGAGAAGGATATAGTGTACAGTTAAAAGCAAAAATGCAGTCAGGTAAAGAGCCTACTATTTTCAATGTAGGTGGACCATCAGATGTTAACGATTGGTCATATAAATTAGAAGACCTATCAGATCAGCCTTGGGTACAACATGCAGCAGTAGGTACTTTAGGTGGAGTTACTATTGATGATAAAGTTTATGGGTTACCATATTCAGTAGAAGGTTATGGATTTGTATATAATAAAGCAATGTTTGAAGCAGCAGATGTTGATGTTTCTGCAATAAAAGATTTCGCAACTCTTGAAGCAGCTGTTAAAGAATTAGATGGAAAAATCAAATCAGGTGAACTAAAAGAACAATTCCCTGATCTTGAAGCAGTATTTGAATTACCTGCAAAAGAGACTTGGTTAACAGGACAACATACAACTAATATTGCATTAAGTCCTGAGTTAGGTAGTGCGCTAAATGCATTTAATGCAAAGAAAATAGATTACAAATATAGTGATCAACTTAAGAAAATTGTAGATTTACAAGCAAATTATTCATCAGATGCAGATAATAAACAAAAACTCTGTGCAGTAGATAATACAACATCAGTTGAAAATGGAATAGCTATTGGAAGAGTTGCTATGGTTCAACAAGGTAACTGGATTTATCCTTCAGTTAATAATGTAGATCAAGAAATTGCTCAACAATTAGACATATTACCAATTCCTTTAGAAGGAGTAATCGAAGATAGTATTCCAATTGGTGTACCAATGTATTGGACAGTTAATGTTGATGCTAGTGATGAACAAAAGAAAGCAGCAAAAGATTTCTTGAATTGGTTATATCAATCAGAAAAAGGAAAAGAAATTATTGTTAATGAATTTTTCTTCATTCCTCCATTTACAAATTATGAAGGATTGGAAGCAAAAGATTGTTTGAGTCGTGCAGTACAAAGATATACTAATGAAGAAAAAACAATGCCATGGGTATTTATGGGTTATCCAAGTGGATGGTGTATGGATATTATGGGAACATCAATCCAAAAATATTTAGCTGGTGTTCAGGATTGGGATGAAGCAATTGAATATTGCAAAGAACAATGGGAAGAATTAGCTAAAGACAATGCAGAAAATTAATATACTGGAATTGGGGGATGTAGCAATATGAAAAAATCCAAAAAAATATTTTGGCTTTTCCTAGCTCCAAGCGGGATATCGTTTTTATTAGTAGTTATTATCCCTATGTTTTTAGGAATATATTATTCTTTCACAGACTGGAATGGCATTAGTGAAAAAATCAATTTTGTTGGTTTTACAAATTACATAAAAATATTTACAAAAGACCCTGGTTTTAGAGATGCTTTTATTTTCACAGTTAAATATGTAGTAGTTGAGGTTATTATTGTTAATGTAGCGGGATTTTTGTTAGCGTTACTGGTTACTAAAAAACTACGAGTTAGTAATTTTCTAAAAAGTACATTTTTCCTACCTAACTTAGTAGGGGGACTATTACTAGGATTCATTTGGCAATTTATATTTACTAAAGGTTTTGAAAGTATAGCAGATAATTTAGGATGGGCATTTTTTGATGGATGGTTATCTACACCACAAACAGGATTCTGGGGACTGATAATCGTATGTTCTTGGCAGAGCATAGGTTATATGATGTTAATCTATGTAGCAGGGTTGCAATCTATACCACAAGATGTATGGGAAGCAGGAAGTATAGATGGGGCTACTGGTTTCAAGAAGTTTAGATATATCACATTACCTTTAATAGTACCTGCTATTACTATAGGAATATTTATGAATATTTCAGGAGCATTTAAAGTATTTGATCAAAACTTAGCACTTACTAATGGAGGACCACATAACTCAACACAAATGCTTACACTTAATTTATATAATACTGCTTATACATATAACGAGTTAGGTGTAGCTCAGGCGAAAGCAATAATATTCCTCGTTATTGTTGGAATAATTACATTTACACAACTTTACTTTACTAAAAAGAAAGAGGTGGAAATGTAATGGCTAGTAAAAAAATAACCAAAAAGAAAAAGAAAAAAATTATAGTAAGTGTTTTAGGAGTTATATTAGCACTTGTTTATATATCACCATTTTACATGTTGTTAAGTAATTCATTTAAAACATCTAAAGGGATTTTTAAAGAAATATTTGCATTACCATTTGGGAAATATTTTACATTAGAAAATTATGTGAATGCTTTTAGAGAAATGGATTTTATTAAAAGTTTTACTAATTCATTGCTTATTACTATTGTAGGAACTTCTCTTATAGTTATTACATCTGCAATGGCTGCATGGGTTTTAGTTAGATATAAATCAAAAACCAGTACATTAATATTTTTTGGTTTTGCTGGTGCAGTACTTGTTCCATTTCAATGTGTTATGTTACCTTTAGTAAAATTTATGGGGAAACTTAATATGCTTAACATACCAGGATTAATTGTAATGTATATAGGATTTGGTTCCAGTATGGCAATAATGTTTTTTCATGGATTTATTAAAAATGTTCCAATAGCATTAGAGGAAGCAGCAATAATTGATGGCTGTGGACCGTTCAGAGTGTTTTGGAGAATTGTTTTACCATTAATGAAACCAATAGTATTTACTATAGTTATATTAGATGTTATGTGGTTATGGAATGATTTCTTATTACCTTCTCTAATAATTAATCAACCAGGAATGCATACTATCCCATTAAAAACTTACTATTTCTTTGGGAAATATACTAAAAGATGGGATTTGGCTACAGCTGCATTGGTAATAAGTATAATACCGATAATGATATTCTATGCATTTGCACAAAAACGTGTAATTAATGGTATAACAGAAGGTGCTGTTAAATAAGCTTATCAACAATTTAATATTATATTATAATGACAAAAGACAGTTCAAGAAATATTCTTGAACTGTTTTTTTAGTGCTATAGACCAGCACTGCCATTCTTAAGCATCAGTGGTTATTTTGATTTCATTTATACGTAACATATGATACGGACAATTATAAAAAAATGAGTATAATTATTGTTAAGTAGAATAATAAAATTATAATAATTAATTATATGTTTTTTTATTAAAGAACAGATATGTAACCTAAAAAGCTAAAGACCTAGAAAAGGATGGTTGTCATGGGAAAGTATTTTAATGTAAAAGATTCGTTATATGATATAACTGAATTATATAAAGAAACTATAGATTTATTCGTTTCTATAGGTTTTGAAAATATGGTAAATGAAAACCAAAGAAAAACATTTGGTAAAACTATTACTCTTGAAACCGCATTAAAGCTAAAAAAAATAAATATAGATGTTTTTACAAAAAATTTAATGGATGTAATTGAACATAACAGGATTGGTAATTCAGAAGAAAATAATTATATGCAAAAGGAAGATGCTGATATAAAAATAGAAGGGGTTCTACCTTGTCCTGTAAGAATACCTCTTATGGAAGCTTTTAACAAATGGATAGAAAATTCAGCTAGTGATTATGGTAATGAGATGAACTATGATTTAAAAGCAGCCTCAATGGGTGTTGACTGGCTAAAGAAAGCATTGTTAAAATCGGATAATCCAGATATCATATCTGATATATTCATATCAGCAGGGTTTGATTTGTTTTTTGACAAAAAACTAATGGGTAAGTGGGTTTCTAAAGGTATTTTTGAAGATGTAAGTTCATTATCTCATTATAATAAAGAATTCGACAATGATAAAATATCACTGAAAGACCCAAAAGATAATTACTCTATCATAGGGGTGGTACCAGCTATATTTCTGATAAATATGGAAGAACTGAATGGTAGAAAAGTTCCTCAGTCGTGGGAAGATATATTACAACCGGAATTTGAAAACAATGTCAGCTTACCAGTTGGGGATTTCGATTTGTTTAATGCTATTTTATTGAATATCCATAAAGAATATGGTGAAGAAGGTATAAGAAGATTAGGAAAATCTTTATCCACAAGCATGCATCCATCTGAAATGGTAAAGTCTCATAGAAAGCAAGACAAGCCAGTTATTACCATTATGCCTTACTTCTTTACTAAGATGATTAAGGAGGACGGACCTATGAAACCTGTATGGCCATCAGACGGAGCTATAATAAGTCCCATATTTCTATTGTCTAAAAAAAATAAAAAAGAAAAGTTAAAACCTATTGTTGAATTTTTCTCATCAAAAGAAGTAGGGGAAATACTATCTCATAATGGTAGATTCCCAAGTGTTAATCCAGAAGTGGATAATAGGATAGATACTGATAAAGAATATATGTGGATAGGTTGGGATTATATATATAAGAATGATATCGGTAAGTTGATTAAGATGTGTGAAGATATATTTAATGAAGCAGTAGATAACCAATAAGATATTCTAAATTATTTTGATAAGTAGAATATTAATTAGATTATAATACTATTCTACAGTTGACTTATTGCAAAATAGTTATATTAATATAGTAGAAACAGAAAGACTAACTATTAAAAGTCAAGACTAAAATAAATTATTTTGTTTGAACACTTAAAAACATTTAAACAAATTTGAACACTGAAAATTGCATGGCAAATAGAGCATCTTCACAGGTGCTCAAAAA